>CAYYAQ010000004.1:0-25899 GCA_964469555.1 uncultured candidatus Brocadiaceae bacterium
GTGCAGCACCTGCAGCACGCCCGCGACCCAGCTCCGATCGACCCGGATTGTGGCTGTTACGCCTGCAGGAACTTCAGTCGCTCCTACATCCGGCACCTCGCCGTCGCGAAGGAGATGCTGGCCGGTATCCTGCTCAGCATCCACAACATCACCTTCTTCCAAACGCTGATGGCCGAAATCCGCGCCACGGCGGAGACCGGGTAGCCATGTCACGATCCACTTCCCTCGCCTGCCTCGCGCTCGCGTTCCTGATCATTCCGTGCGTCGGCTGCGACACGACGCCCGATCCAGACACCGGGACAACCGGCTCCGAGACAAACAACTCGGGCGAGGCGAGCGCGAAGATCGAGAAGATCCGCATCGGCACATGGAACCTCGAGCACTTCGGCCAACGAGACAAGTTCCAGGACCGGGCGAACGCGCCGAAGAACCGCACGCCGGAGCAGGTCAAGGCGATCGCGAAGTTCATCACCGACATGGCGGTCGACGTTCTCGCGCTGCAGGAGATCGGCGGACCCGAGCCGTTGCAGGATCTGTTGCACCACCTGGGCGGAGACTACCGGTTCGTCCTCGGCACGACGGGCATCTACGGGGAGACGCGGATCAGCGTCGGGTTCCTGTGGAACAGCAAGCGCGTCGAGCTCCTGCAGTGCGAGGAGATGGCGGACTTCCCCCGCAAGGTCGGCGCTCTGTCGGTGTTCCACCGCAAGCCGGTCAACGCGGTGTTCCGGGTCGTCGGTGGTGGAATGGACTTCCGCGCGATCACGGTGCACTTGAAGGCGAGTCGCGGCAGCAAGAATGAGGCGAAGCGCAAAGCCGAGGTCACCGTCCTGCGCGAGTACATCGCGAAGCTGCAAGAGAGCGATGGCGAGGACGCGGACATCGTCGTGCTCGGCGACTTCAACCACACGTTCGGTGCGCCCGCCCACGACGCATTCGTGAGCGACGACCTGGTCGTCTACGCGAAGGCCGAAGGGACTGCCGCGATCCTCTCGCCGACCATCGTGTGGTTCGACGAGCCGATCGACCAGATCGCCCTGACGAAGGGGGTCCGCGACGAAGTGGTCCCGGCGAGCCTGTCGATCCACAATCAACATGGGGAATACACCGAGGCTTCGAAGGACAAGATCACGCCGATCGAACTCCAGTGGCGCGTGAACTACTCGGATCACTATCCCGTCACGATCGATCTCTCGGCGGGCGTCGACAACGATCCGAAGGCGACGTTCGCGAAACCAGGGCACTCGCTGCCTGTCGTCGGAGCAAGGTAGGGCGCGATGGCCTGGATCCGCACCGTAGCCGAAGGCGAAGCAACCGGCGCCCTGGCACCGATCTACAAGGCCGCGATGGAACGCGCCGGTCGGGTCTTCGGGATCCTACGGGTGATGTCGCTCCAGCCCGAAATTCTCAAGGCGTCGATGAGCCTCTACACGGCCTCGACGACTCACCCGCGTTCGCCGCTGCCGCGCTGGTTCCGGGAACTCGTCGCGGTGCACGTCTCCCGACTCAACGGCTGCTTCTATTGAACGGAGGCACACATGACGGACCTCCGTGCCGAGGCTCCCAAGAACATCGATGAGCAACTGTTCGGAGACGACCCCCGTGCGGTTCTCGAACCCAAGTTCGAAGGACTATTCAACTACGTGACCAAGCTGACCTTGGCTCCCGCGAAGTGCTGCCGTGAAGACGTCGACGCGCTGCGTACGGCGGGCGCATCGGACGAGGAGGTCTCGGCCACGGTGCAGGTCGCGGCGTACTTCAACTACATCAATCGGGTCGCGGACGGGCTCGGAGTCGATCTCGAGCCCGAGATGGAGAAGGAATGAGCCGCGAGCCGGAACTCTCCCGCGGCGTGAAGATCCTGATCGCGGTCTTCGCGGTGAAACTCGCGTGGGATGTGATCCACATCGCCTTGACGTGGCCGGACCTCTCGTATCCGAAGCTGGGCATCGCCATCGCCCTGCCGGGCATCTTGTGGGGACTCACGCGCGGGATGAACTGGGCGCTGATCTTCGCGGGCGTCGTGTGCACGTTTTGGATCGCGTTCGTCGTCGCCCGGCTCGTCGGGCCGATCTTCGTGATCGGGGAGATCGACGTGCCGTTCCCGTGGTCGAATCTCCTCGGGTTTCCGGCGATCGTGTTCGTGATGAACAACATGAAGACGGACGAGGAGATTCGGCAGGCTTCGGAGGAGTAGAGCGCCTGCGGTGTGCGCGGGGAACGGGTGAACGGCTAATGCTCGTGTCCACCCGCGCCATGCGGGTGCCCGTGCTTCAACTCTTCTTGTGTGGCGTCGCGAACACTGCAGATCTCTACTTCGAAGTGCAGGTGCTCGCCCGCCAGAGGATGGTTGAGGTCGATCATCACGGTCTCGTCGGTGAAGTCGACGACCCACCCCGGCGCCACTTCGCCTCCTTCACCTTCGAAGACGAACTGCATTCCCTTCACGAACTTGACGTCATCGGGAAAGTCCGTCCGCGGAACCTCCGTCATGCCCGCCTCGTTGCGAATTCCGTACCCCTGCTCGGGGTCCACGTCCGCGTTGATCTTGTCGCCAACAGCCTTGCCGTCGAGTTGCTCTTCGAGACCGGGCACGATGTTGCCCTGACCGTGGAGGTAGAGCATCGGATCCTGCCCCTCCGACGAGTCGACGACCTTGCCGTCGCAGAGCTTTAGGGTGAAGTGGATCCCGACTGCCTTCCCGGCGGTGACTTGCTCGTTGGACATCGGGGTACCGTAGTGCGCTGGAGACCGTGCACGCGACCCGAAAATCCAATAGAGTGCCCGCATGAAGACCTTCTTCCCGTCGATGTGTGTTCTCGGACTCGCTACAGCACTCACGGCCCAGAGCCAGCAGGGCAACTTCGTCGCGACGGCCCCCGCGAACTCCTTCTCCAAGACGAACGGTGGATTGTTCGTCGTCTCGGCCCTCGCCGGGACGGTGACCGACTTGAAGGCAACCGGGAATCTGACCAACAGCTACTCGATCGCCACCGACCCGTACGACGACAGCATCCTCTGGGTCGGCACGAGGAGTCCGTCCAACACGGCCGCGCCCGCGATCTACAAGGTTGTCTCCGTGGCCGGCAAGATCTTCTCGACGACGAAGCTCGGGGTCACGCTCACCGCAGCCGACCGCACCGTCTTGCAAGTCCGCGTGTGGGGCCATCGGCTGCTGTTCCTGACCACCACGCAACTCAGCTCCATCCCGCTGACGGGAGGGAAGACCACCGTCGTCGTGAAGTTCAATACGAACACCGGCATGCCGTTCAACTTCGCGTGCGACGGTCGGAACGTGTACGTCAATATGCAGCCCACGGTTGCGCTTCTCGCCGAGCACATCCTCCACATCGATCTCGAGGCCCCGCAGTTCAGGACCGTCATCTACCAGGCGGCCGGCATCACGTACTTCATTCCCAGCCTGACGATCAATCCGGACGGCAACCTCCTCATCACCGAATCGGAAGCGTTCTCGGGAGTATCCCACCTCAAGCAGATGGACGCGAAGGGCAAGGTCCTCCGAATGTTCAAGCTCCCGTTCACCCACGGCGTGGCCGGAGCTCGCATGGACTCCTCCGGCACCATCATCGTCGTCGCCGGCAAGACCTACGACACGGCCAACCAACGCATCGTGAGCGGTTTCCTCACGTTGCTCAGCTGGAAGATCTTCAAGACGCAATTCGGAACGAGCCCGGAGCAGTACACCCACGTGGATGTTCGCGGACACATGCCCCTGAACCGATACGGACACGTTTGCCAGTCGGCCACGAAGTGGCGACCGGAGATCACGGCGGTCGGCCTGCCGCGGATCGGCAACACGAACTACAAGCTCTACGTGAAGGGAATTCCCGGGGCGAACGCGATGCTCCTGGTCGGCGCACACGGCGCGATGCCAATCCCATTCCCCCTGTCCATCATGGGCGCGGGGACGTGCGAGCTGGGCGTCCAACCCTTGATCTCCCTCCCGTTCAAGCTCACGAACAACGGCGACCTGCTCCTCCCGGCGTCGATTCCCGCGTCCGCGAGCACTGGCAACATCGACATCCAGTGGTTGATCGCCGAAGCGGGCGCGAACCGCGCTGGCTTCGTTTCGAGCCAGATCGGCTCGATCGTGATCCGCTAGCGTCTGCCGCTCAACCTCGCGATCGTCAGAAACCCGTGCCCGCGGGAGGCAGGTCGTTCCAGTCAGCCGGCGGCTTCTGGTACACGACGATGTCCTGGTGGCGGATCCAACCGGCCTCCGTGTAGTTCAACAACCGCAGGTTGCCGCGCTTCTGGATCTCCTTGGTAACCCAGTCCGGATAGGACAGCGAGATGCCGTACCCCTGCTTGTCATCGTAGGCGCCGTAGGCGAATCGCTCGTCGTCGGCCCGCTGCAGCATCTCAGGCGCCCTGTCGTTCATTCCAAACGTATAGCCATCGGCCATGAACGTCGCCGTCATCCGACCGTGCGTGGTGAAGACCAGCAGGCCTCCCTTTTCGAGTACCGAGTCGAAGAGGTTCAGAAACTGTCGCCAACCCTCCGGCGGGAGATGAGTGAAGAGGGAGCCGCACCAGATCAAGTCGAAGGTGCCGGGCAGTTCCAGTTTCGCGGGATCGACGACAGAGTAGACCGGGATCGCGCCGAACGTCGACGCACAGAAGTCGACCCCGCCTCGCTCGAGATCACACGCGACGATCTCGGCGTCCGGGAAACCGCCGCGGAGGTAACGCATCACCCTCCCGTACCCGCAGGGAAGATCGAGGATCCGCCCAACGTCGGTGCGGCCCGCGGTGAGCAACGCCACCTTGACGCTCTTCAGCGCGGAGAGCCCCGAGCCCCAGTAATGGTCCTCGTCTCCGGTGAACATCGTGTCGTCCGGGGAACGGTCGCGGACCACGTCCGGCTCGGCAATGAGGTACTGGTGCAGGTCATCGAGGCTCATTTCTGGAGGTTATCACCTCGAGGCGCGCACCCACCGACTCCACGACTATCTTCATCGGCGCGCGGATTCGCGTCTCCACCCCCACCGCTGGGCCCCGCGCCCGCGCGGGCCGTGCCATGCTGCCGCCGGACCTGCGCGTCGTGACGGGACGGCCAAAGACCTACCCCGAGACGGCGGAGCCTCACGCCGAACCACCGACACTGCGTTGGGATCCGGCGGAGGACGCAGAGCGCTACATCGCGCAACTCTCGGTGGGCGGCTTCCGCAACATCGCGGTTTCGACGGATTGGCACAAGATCACCCTGGAGACCCCCGAATTCCGCATTCCCGGCTGGGCCTGGGCGATCGCAGAGGGGAGCGAGACAGTGCACTGGCACAGCCTCCCAGTGCTGCCGCTGGAGCGCCGCCTGGTCAGCCTCGACGGGGTCTGCCGCCTCCCAGGCGTGGCTGGCGAACCGTCGAACGGAGCGTAGGTTCCGCACCAGCGCCGGCTCCACGGCAGGGAATTGCGGCGAGCCGCCAAGAGCGGTTACGTCTTTCGCACCACCGCCCCCGGGTCCCGATGCGTATGCTGGCACGACGTTCCCCTCGACCTCGGACCAAAAGCGGATGTGCAACCCCTCCCACAGTCTCCTGTTCTCGCCCACAACATCGCTGCTCGCCCTGCTGATCATGCCGATCCTGGCCCCGGACACCCGAGCCCAGAACCCGGTGTTCAGGAAGGAGCACGCCGACAAACTCGATTGGCGTCACCTGGGACCGGTCAACATGATCGGTCGGATCACGGACTTCGAGGCGGCCAAGGGCGAACCGGGCAAGTGGTTCGTCGCGTCCGCGGGCGGCGGGCTGTTCAAGACCGAGAACGCCGGGATCACGTGGACGGCGCTGTTCCAAAACGAGGGGTCCTCCTCGTTGGGCGACGTCGCCGTCGCGCCATCGAACTCGGACATCGTCTGGGTCGGAACCGGCGAGGAGAACGCCCGCAACTCCGTGTCCTTCGGTGACGGGGTCTACAAGTCGACGGACGGCGGAAAGACATTCGCGAAGATGGGCCTCGAGAAGAGCTTCCAGATCGGCCACATCGCGATCCACCCGAAGGATCCGAACATCGTCTACGTGGCGGCGCTCGGTCGGCTCTGGGGCCCCAGCGAAGAGCGGGGCGTCTACCGCACGCGGGATGGCGGCAAGACCTGGACGAAGATCCTCTACGCCGACGAGCGGACCGGCTGCATCGATGTCCGCATCGAGCCCTCCAACGCAGACATCGTCTACGCGGTGATGTACGAGCGCATGCGCGACGAGTTCGACACCAACGACCCGGCGACGCGCTTCGGTCCGAAGTCAGGCATCTACCGCAGCACCGACGCCGGCGAGAGCTGGAAACGGATGTCGAAGGGACTGCCGAGTTGCAACTGGGGTCGCTGCTCGCTCGAGCCATTCGCAGGCAAGAAGGGCACGCTCTTCGCCTTGATCGAGACAGAACGCAGCGGCTGGGCCCGCGGCGATTCGATCAACGGACGCGGCCCGAGTCCGCGCGCCTACATGGGTGTCGCGATGGAGGACGATCCCAAGGGGGCCAGACTGGAGGAGATCGTGAACGGCCAGCCTGCGGAGAAGGCCGGGTTCAAGAAGGGCGACATCGTCACGGCGATCGGCGCGACTTCGATCAAGACCATCGAGGATCTCGGCGACTCGATCGACGACCACAAGAACGGGGACAAGGTCAAGGTCGCGGTGCTTCGCAAGGACAAGAAGATCGAACTCGACCTGCGGTTCGGCCCACCTCCCCCATCCGGACGCATCCCGAACGCCGGTCGGCTCGGTGGTCAGAACGGCAACATCCAGTCACGGCAGGGAGAACTCGGCTACGAGACCGGCGGCATCTACCATTCCGACGACTTCGGCGTCACGTGGAAGAGGCTCAACAGCCTGATCCCGCGGCCGTTCTACTTCTGCTCGTTCACCATCGACCCAAACGACGAGCAGACGATCTACGTCTGCGGCATCCAGCTGTGGAAGAGCACCGACGGCGGCAACCGCTTCCGCCAGTGCAACAGCGGCATCCACGTCGATTTCCACGACATCTGGGTCAACCCGATGGACAGCGAACACGTCGTCGCATCCTCCGACGGCGGCGTCAACGTCAGCTACGACGGCACCCGCACGTGGGAGGTGCTCGACAACTTCTGCTGCGCGCAGTTCTACCACGTCGGTCTGGACAACTCGCTGCCGTACAACGTCTACGGTGGCCTGCAGGACAACGGCACGTGGGGTGGCCCCTCGCGAACCCGCTACAGCAACGGATTGACCAAGGAAGACTGGATCAAGATCTACAGCGGCGACGGCTTCGGCGCTGCCGTCGATCCGGAGAACCCGAACATCGTGTTCGCGACCAGCCAGAACGGCAACGTCGGGAGGGTCAATCTGGAGACGGGCGCGCAGCAGCGCGTGAGCCGTCCCCGGGTCAGCAGTCTCAAGTTCAACTGGGACACGCCGTTCTTCATCTCGCCGCACAACAACAAGATGTTCTACTTCGCGGGCAACTTCGTCTTCCGCTCGCTCGACCGCGGCACGAACAGTGAGACGATCTCCGAGAAGATCTCCCTCACCAGTCGCGGATCGGCCACCGCGGTCGCCGAATCTCCGCGAGTAGCGGGCATCCTCTACGTGGGCACCGACGATGGCGGTCTGTGGGTGACTCGCGACGCCGGCAAGAAGTGGGATCGCATCGACACGAACCTACCCGAAATGCCTGGCCCGCGCTACGTCAGCAGCATCGCGCCGTCACGGCACTCGACCGGGCGCGTCTTCGTGACCCTGGACGGCCATCGCTCTGACGACAACACCACGTACGTATTCGCGTCGAGCAACTACGGCAAGACCTGGAAACTGATCACGACTGGGCTACCCAAGGACTCGCCGGCGCACGTCGTGGTCGAGGACCCGAAGAACAACCGTCTGTTGTTCGTCGGGACAGAGTTCGGCTGCCACGTCTCGCTCGATCGCGGCAAGTCCTGGCTCAAACTCAGTGGCAACTTCCCCACCGTCGCCGTCAGGGACCTGGAGATCCAGGATCGCGACGCCGATCTCGTCGCCGCGACCCACGGTCGCGGTTTCTGGGTGCTCGACATCGAACCGCTGCGACAACTGACGCGCTCCGTCGCCCGCAAGGGCAGCCACCTGTTCGCACCAAAGCCGAGCTACCTGTGGCGCACCATCGGCCGCTACCAGTCTGGGCACAAGATGTGGTCTGCGCCGAAGGCCCCCGCGGGTAGTGCAATTTATCTGTCCCTCGACAAGAAGCCCGAGAAGGCCCCCGAGATCGTGATCAAGGACCTGGCCGGCGAGGTGCTCGCAACGCTCAAGGGCAAGGCCGTCGCCGGCGTCCAACACATCCAGTGGAACGCGCGAAGCACCGCGGCGCCACCGATCCGATCGGGCGCCTCGAGCCGGCGACGACCACCAGCGGGAGTACCCCGCGGCGGAGCCAGGGGAGGCGCGCGCAGCGGCCGGCGACGCGGTCGAAGTCGAGGCACGCAAGTGAAGCCCGGGACCTACCAGGCGTCGATCACCCTCGACGGCAAGACTCTCTCCCAGGCGATCGAACTCCGACCCGACCCGGACTTTGGCAAGGACCGGAACTCCCACCCCCTGCGGAGGAACTAACCATGCGCATCCAATCGACAGCCGCGTTGTTTTCACTCCTCCTGGCAGCCGGCACCGCCTCGGCGCAGAGCAAGGACTTCCTGATCGACGATGTCGTCGGCGCCCTCACCTGGCGCAGTCTCGGGCCGGCGCGGTTCGGCGGTCGTGTCGTCGACATCGCCGTCCATCCCGAGAAGTCGCGGATCTTCTACGTGGCGACCGGCAGCGGTGGCCTGTTCAAGACCGAGAACAACGGCATCACGTTTCGCACGTCGTTCCATTACGAGTCCGTCATCAGCATCGGCGACGTGGCGATCGCCCCGAGCAAGCCGGACGTGGTCTACATCGGCACGGGCGAGGCGAACAACCAACGCAGTTCGTACTGGGGAAAGGGCGTCTACAAGTCCGTCGACGGCGGACGCAACTGGAAGAACATGGGCCTGGCGGGCACGGACCACATCGGTCGCGTCGTGGTGCACCCGAAGAACGCGGACATTGTCTACGTCGCGGCACTCGGCTCGCTTTATCGCAAGAACGAGGATCGTGGCGTCTACCGTTCGATCGATGGCGGCGCGTCCTGGGTGAAGGTCAAGTTCATCAGCGAGGATGTCGGCTTCGTCGACATCACGATGGATCCGAACGATCCGAAGACCCTCTACGCCGCGAGCTACGAGCGGCGGCGCCGGGCGTGGAACTTCGACGGGTACGGACCCGGTTCCGCGATCTGGAAGACAACCGACAGCGGCGACACGTGGAAGAAGATGACCAGCGGCCTGCCTGACGGTGAGATCGGGCGCATTGGACTGGACACGTTCAACGGCGAGAACGGGACGGTCGTCTTCGCGTGCGTCGAGAACGGCAACCCGCGACAGGGATCCGGCGATACAAACACGACCGGTCGGCGCAGTCGACGCGGTCGTTCACGCACGTTGGGTGGCCAGGTGTACCGCACGGCCGACAGCGGCGAGACCTGGAAGAAGCTCAACGACAAGCCGGTCGGTGGGTCGCCGGGTTACTACTACGGACAGATCCGAGTCGATCCGAATGACGAGAAGCGCATCTATCTCCTCGGCGTCCCCGTGACGGTGACCAAGGACGGCGGCAAGACCTGGAGCACCGCTGGCGCGCGCGGCGTGCACGTCGACCACCACGCTCTGTGGATCGACCCGAAGAACTCAAAGCATCTCAGGCTCGGCAACGACGGTGGCATGCACACGAGCTACGACCAGGGCGCGCACTGGGATCATCTGAACCACCTGTCGGTGGGCCAGTTCTACGCGATCACCGCCGACATGAGCGATCCGTACTGGATCTACGGCGGCACTCAGGACAACGGCACATGGGGCGTGCCGATCCGCGGGGAACGCGGGGCCGTGCAGAACCGACACGCCGCGAAGATCGGCGGCGGGGACGGGTTCTTCGTGCAGGTCGATCCGATCGACCCGAACATCGTGTACTCCGAGACCCAGTTCGGCGGCATCTCGCGGCAGGACCTGCTCACCGGTGAACGCAAGAGCATCAAGCCCCGGGTGGAGCGTGGCAGTCCCCGACTGCGATTCAACTGGAGCTCGCCGATCCAGCTGTCACCGCACAACCACCACACGGTCTACTTCGGCAGTCAGTACCTGCACAAGTCGACGAACCGTGGGGACAAGTGGGCGACGATCAGCCCGGACCTCACGAGCGCCAACGAGGAGAGGATCAAGGGCAACGTGCCCCATTGCACGATCACGACGATCGCCGAGTCTCCGAAGAAGGAAGGCTTCCTCTGGGTCGGGACGGACGACGGCAAGGTCTGGCTGACCCGCAACGGCGGCGACCGCTGGGTAGACCTGACGGATCGCTTCGACGAGATGCCTCGAAGCCTCTGGGTGAGCCGGATCGAGGCCTCCCCGTCAGACGCCGACGTTGCCTACGTCTCGTTCACGGGCTACCGCGAGGACATCCGCGACGCGTTCCTCTACATCACGACCAACGGCGGCGAGACGTTCCGCAGCATCAGCAACGACCTCCCCAAGGAGCCGATCAACGTCGTGCGCGAGCACCCGCGGAACAAGGACGTGCTGTTCGTGGGCACGGAGTTCGGGGTCCTCGTCTCGTTCAACGCCGGCGGCAACTGGATCACGATGCAAAACGACATGCCGACGGTCGCCTGCCACGACCTCATCGTGCATCCGCGAGAACAGGACCTGATCGTCGGCACGCACGGTCGCGGGATCTACGTGATGGACATCGCGCCGCTCGAGGACTTGAACGCGACGATCCTCGCGAGCAACTTCCATGTGTTCCCGGCAACCAATGGTGTCACCCAGCGACGGGCACGCGACCAGGGATACATCGGCAACCGCACATGGTCAGCGGACCAGCACGGCGGTAGTCCGGTGTTCAGTTACTACCTCGGGCGAGACACGAGCGAGCTGGTGACACTGACGGTGCTCGCCGCGACCGGTCGCACGGTGTTCACGCGCCGCGGCTCGACGAAAGCAGGTCTGCATCGGGTGACGTGGGGTGGCCGTGGTCGCGGTGGTCGCGGCGGTCGCGGTGGCCGCGGCGGATTCGCGGGCGTCCGTAGTCGCCTCGGCGGTGGTGCCAGTCAACCGGGCAACTACGCTCTCGAAGTCACGCACGGCGACACCGTGGTGCGCAAGGCCTTCAAGATCACGGGCGTTACGACGCCCGCGCGGGGCGGTCGTGCAGGCGAGGAGAGCGACGACGAAGGCGATCGCCGCCGGATCGTGAGGTAGTCCAGGGCCACTCGCCAGAGATCGGATACGCTCGGCGTGCCCGAACAAAGAGGTTCGTCCCGACGACGTTCCGCGGGATGTCCGACGGCGTGACCGGCACGATCGGAAAGTAGGCGGGCTCGCTACTTCTTCCGCTTCTTTCGCGCGTTCTTGCGCTGGCGGGACTTTCAGATCGGCTCCGCCTGCTGCTGCTCCCACGTCGCGCGCATCTCCTTGACCGTCTCGCCCAGCGTCGCCGCGAGGTCCTTCGCCTCGCCGATGTCGTCGGACAGGTCGTGGAGCGCGGGGCCGGGTGACTTGCTGCGGTCCGTGAAGTGCAGCTTCAGATCGCCGTAGCGCATGGCGATCTCCTTGTTCTTCCCGCCCTTTCGCCAGTAGAGCGGCCTGGTGGGAAGAGCGTCCTGCTTCCCCGAGAGACGCGGCAGGAGGTTCAGCCCGTCGAGATTCCACTCGGCCACGACCTTCCCACCGCCCATCGCGACGAACGTTAGTTGATCGGAATCACGATCGCCTCGAGAGACGGCACGGCTCCCGTCCGCGGGTTCGCGACGAGTGTGATCCGGTATTGCAGGTACAGCTTGCGATCCACGAAGTTCACATTCGATCCCCATGGAATCGCACCCGTGCCCGTCGCCGAATCCGCGCCGCGATACTCGACAAGGATGCTCGTCCCCACAGGCACCGACTTCGCTATCGAAGGCGTGTGGTAGTCCGGGCTCGGGACCGGCGACTTGCGCCACGGGCTCTGCGCGAAGGTCTCCACGCTGGTGAATTCGAACTGCATGTAGCTCATCGTGTTGTCGCCCCGGCCAGTCTTCACGGTGTGGGGATTCACCGTAGAGCCGGACCTGCCACCATTGTGGACCCTCGCATTCGGCTGCGGAGAGCTGAGCACCATGAGTTGGATGCGCATGCCGTTCGGGCTCTTGGGACCCGGCGTTGCCTCCATCTTGAAATCCAGCAACAGGCTGTCGAACCCGTTGTAGACGAAGTCCTTCGACGGCGTCGGGTAGTTCACGTAGCCATCCGGGCGAACGTCAGCGGGGCGCAGCGAGTACGCGGCATCGACGATCCGCAGGTGCGCCTCACCTGGTTTGGGGTTGCGCGCGAAAGTCACGTCCAACCCGGACGCCGGAAAACGCGGGAACGACGTCTTGGGATCGATGGTGAAGTCCGGAACGACTCTCGTGTGTCCGACGTCGATCACGAGTCGCTTGAACTTCACTTGCGTGACCTTTCCGAACGGCAGCCAGCGCAGCGCCGTGAGAACCTCGCGGTTGCCAGCGCCACCCAGATCGCCGGCCCGGTAGACCATCTGCACGCGCGCACCGTCGGGGTTGAGTGGCCCGTACATCGGCAACGTAAATGGCGTTCCTTGCCGGTAACGAACGGTGTGCACGCGACGCGAAATGGCGCCCCCCATCAACCGGTGACGCCGCGTCTTGTCGTACGTCCCCGTGTAGCCCTGCAAAACCGGATCGGAAAACTCTTCCACCATCACCTGCGTCGACGCGTAGAGCGCGGTGCTCTCACCGTTCGACGGACGAAACGTCCCGTTCGGCGCCTGGCTGTCCAGGACCAGCGACTGCATGTAGAACACCACTCCCACTGGCACGCCCGCCGCGGGCACTCCGATCGACTGCACGCGCAACCCACCGACGCCGAACGTGCCGGCATCCAGGAGCGTCAGCGAGGGGCTGAGGCCGAGGAACAACTCCTCGCCCAGGAACACCCCGGGTCCACCACTCAAGTCGATGAGCGACACGAAGGGGTGACCGGGCTGGCCGACGAGGGCAAGTTGGATCTTGCCGCCGGGCTTCACCGCGGGCGTGACGAAATACTGGGGCAGCTGGGCCGCCACGGGAAGGGCGAGGACGAGAGCAATGAGACCACCAAACGTGAGTTTGCGCATTGGACTAGGAGAGGAGAGGAGAGGTGGAAAACGCAGTGCGCAGACCACAAGATGCGACATTGTATCCCTACGCCCGGACCCCGTAACCGGTCGATTCATCGTTGAAGACCGGGTGGCACGGGGATGTCTTTGCGGAATTGAAAGGCCTTTCGCTCGCCGTACGCCCGTTCGCGCGCCCGGATTGTCGCCAACCAATCCTCCGTCACTTGCCCCGCGAGTTGCTTCAGTACGTCGCGCGATACCCGGACAGCGTCCTCGAACCGCCCCGCTCCGGCGAGCGCCGCCGCCTGGGCATCCATCGCGAACGCCAAGGCGACGCGGGCCTGGTTTTCACCCACCCCTCCCTCGCGGAACCGCTGTGGAGCCTGCTTCGCGAGGTGCGCGAGTTCCGCGAGGGCCCGGCGGGGATCCCGCACGTCCGCGTTCGCCGCGAGCATCCACACACGATGGAGTTCGAGGACGAACCAGCGGGTCGTCCGACCCACCGGCCAACTGTAGATCTCGTTGAGCGGCTCCGTGCCCGGACCGTTCCACGGTGCCCGCGGTCGAGACCACGCGGCGAGCGCACCGGCTGCGTCGCCCGAACGCAGCAACTCGTGGCCGTAATCGAGGCAGCACTTCGCCATTCTCTCCACGGCCATCTTGCCGGGATGCGTCGTCAACTTCCATCGGGCGTACGCGGACTGCCGCTGAGCGCTGATCATCTCGCCGATCGCCCTCTCGAAGTGTTCGATCGCACGCCCGCGGTGCGCGGGACCTCGCCAAAAGAAGACGTCGGCCCGCACGAGGCTCGCGTCGCACTCCATTGCGAGTCGCTCCGCGATGTCCAGGTCGGATGTATCGTTCGAACGCTGGAACCGGCGCACGTAGAACGCCGCGACGGTCTCCAGCAGGTGCGATTCCCGCCCCAGCTGCAATGCTCTCTTGTAGCACTCGTGCGCCTCTTCGAAGAGTGGCTTCGCGTCGTCCGGACGCCCGGCTTCTTCCACGTCGCGCGCCTTGTTGCTGAGATCAACGCCGAGGTTCTGCCACGCGATGAGGACGCCATCGTTGTGCTCGAGCGTGCGCCGATAGAGCATCTCGCTGCTCTCGAAGGCCTTGCCATGGTGGTTGGCGAGCGCGGTAAACCCAGCGAGGACGACGGCGAAAGCGGCGATTCCCAACTTGCGCGGGACGGGGACGCGCACGAGCAGCGCACCGACCAGCGCCAGAATCGCGAAGTTCGCGTGGTACTGGAAGTGGTCCGCCACCCACGAGATCTTCATCGGAAACACGTTGTGAAACCCCATCACGGGGAACAGGGCACCGCCAAAGACGAGCACCGCGACCAGCGGACCGCGACCGAGGACGCGACTCTTCCAGAGCAAGAACACCGGCAACGCGAGCGCCGAGAGCAGCAGGGCCCATTGCCACCATGAAGCTGGCGAAGGGTCCCACTTCGGATAGAAGAACATCTGGGGGTAGGGCAGCAGGAGGTGCTTCAGGTAGACCCACACGATCGTCCCCGACAGCATCAGGCGATCGGGAAACCCATCGATCTCGGGGAACAAGCTGTCGGACGCACCGACCAACGTCTCCTCGAGGTAGCTCGTGTGCAGACCCGCGACGATGCCTGGTGCCAGCAAGACGAACAGCGCAATCAGGAGTTGCCAGCATCGGGTGTCCCGGGGCCGCTTCCACCAGACGACCAGAAACAACGCCGGCGGCACGAACGCGATGATTGTCTTGGAGAGCAGACCACAAATCCACGCGAGCATCGCGACGTAGAACCAACCCCAGCGAAATGACTTCGTCCGGTTCCCCGACGGTCGACCATCGTCGCCGTCATCCCCGATCCGCATGAAGCGCAGGAAGCAGAGCACCGTCAGCATGGCGAACAGGCCCGAGAGCATGTTCTTCCGCTCGGTGACCCAGGCCACGGATTCGACGTTGACGGGATGGACCACGAACAGCAACACGGCGAGCAACGCCCCC
The DNA here is from genome assembly GCA_964469555.1 of uncultured candidatus Brocadiaceae bacterium. GTDB lineage: Bacteria > Planctomycetota > UBA1135 > UBA1135 > UBA2386 > CAYYAQ01. Next base: position 15,201 of record CAYYAQ010000004.1, read on the forward strand.
CGGATCCGCAACCGCAACAACACGGCCCAGAAGCAGAGCGCAGTCAGTGCGAACAGGATGACGTTGTCGAAGTGGAAGAGCGTCGCGGGCACGTCGGAGCTGCTCGGATCCGTCGGGGCGAGGAACTGATACTCGACGAAGTAGGACGTGTGCACCAACGGGTAGTACTGCGGCGTCGCCGTCGGATCGGTCCAGATCTTCGCGAGCCCGCCCACGTCGCGGAGAGTGGGGTTCGTCAGAACGTAGTCCGGGTCATCCCAGATCCACCCGCCGTAAATCAGCACCATCGCGTAGCTGAGGAAACAGAGCGCGACGATGACGAGCATCCACCGGAGGTCGATCCGCGGCGCGGGATCGTCCATCAGCGAACCCTCTTGTGGAGAAGCCACGCGAACCCGAACACGCCTCCGGGGATGACGATCCCCCACAGGGAACGACTCCGATCGAGCACCAGCAGGATCGTGATCAAGCCCGCGAGAAGGGATGGAACCCGGTACAGGACCCAGTTGTCCTGATCGCCGAGCATGTACATCCACAGCGTGCACAGCTGGTGGTTGTTGTCGTGCTCGAGGCCGAGGAAGACGTCCGACCACAACTCGAGCTTGTCGAGGTTCCACCAACTCCAGGCCTCGTCGAACCAGAACCCGTCCGTCACGGCCAGGCCGCGCAACAACGCCGCGACCAGCAGCACTCCGAGCACGCTGGGGATCCAGACTCTTGGCGGGGCTACCGCGGACATGGGTAGTGCAACCGTAACAAACACCGCGGACGGCTCCGCGAAGAATTACCCCTCTAGCCGACGCCATCGCGAAGAGCTTCCGTCACAATGAGACCATGAGCCAAGCACCACAACGTCTCCGAGAACCCCGTGCCGAGAAGGGCGGGGCCGTGATCCCGATCACCGTCGCGCTCCTTTGCGTATCGCTCCTGGCATCGAGTTCACTCCGGCGCCCGATCGCTTCGCCGGAGGTTGTCCCCCTGCCGGCGGACGACAGCTGGATGAACTGCTACGCCATCGTCGCGGGGAAGGACTGCACCGTGGACGGGAGCGTGATCTTCGCGCACAACGAAGACAGTGGAAGCGGCAACCCGGTGCACTTCTGGAAAGTGCCGGCGCAGGAACACCAGGACATCGAAACCCAGCGCCTCGTCAACGGCGGCAGCGAGCCGTTCGCGGCGAAGACCCTCAGCTACATCTGGTGTCAGATGCCGGGGCTCAGGTATTCCGACACCTACTTCAACGAACACGGCGTCGCCGTCGCGAGCAACGGTTGCCACTCCCGGGAGAACAAGCCCGAACTGACCGACGGCGGGATCACGTACATGCTCCGGCGGATCGTCGCGGCACGGGCGACATCGGCGCGGCACGGCGTCAAGATCGCCGCCAGCCTGGTCCTGACGTACGGTTATGCGGACACCGGTCGCACGATGACGATCGCGGACGGGAAAGAGGCGTGGATCATGAACCTCGTGCGTGGCAAGCACTGGGCAGCCGCTCGCGTGCCGGACGACAAGTTCGCGGCGGTCGCCAACCACTACACGATTCACCGCGTGGACCCTGGCGACAAGAAGAACTTCAACCTGAGTCCAGGGCTGATCGAATACGCCAAGAAGCGGGGCTGGTACGAACCGAAGCGCGACGGCGAGTTCGACTTCGCCACGGTCTACGGCTCCAACGGCGCACGCCTGCACGGCAGCAACATCCGTCGCGTATGGCGCGGCTACAGCCTGCTCGGCAAGGGCGAGTTCGAGGAGAGTTGGCGCCTGCCGACGTTCGTCGAGCCTGCGAAGAAGCTGAAGGTCTCCGACTTGATGGGCGTGTTGCGCGACCACTACGAGGGAACCAAGTACGACACTTCGGAGAGCTACTCGAAGTGCTCTCCCAACAGCATGGGGCCGACCATCTGTGCGGGTGGCACATCGTTCTCGACGGTGTTCCAACTCCGCGGCGACATGCCGCCATCGATCGGCGCGGTGATGTGGATCTCGATGTGCCGGCCTGACGCCAGCATCTACGTGCCGTGGTACGCCGGCATCCAGAAGATTCCGCTGGGCCTGTCGGAAGGGCGCGCCGGCGATGCTCTGCGCGATCACTTCGATCCCGCGTACAAGAAGCTCGGTCAACCGACGAGATTCGCCACAGTCTGTGATTTCGGCAAGAGGCTCGGAAAGGTCTATGGCAAGTTCTTCCCACGGCTCGACAAGGCCCGAGACGCTCTCGAAGCCGAGCTCCTTCGCAAGCAGCCCGAAGTGGATGCGACCGCGCGACGCCTGCACAAGAAGGCCCCGCAAGCCGCGCTCGACTATCTCACGTCCTACACGCTCGCACAGCAATCGCGGGCCTACCGCATGATTCGTAAATGGTCGGAGGAGTTGCACCATGGCCGCTAGGCACAGGTCGTGCGCGGTGATCGCGCTCGGCGTTACCGCGAGTGTCGCCACCGCCCAATTCGAAGATCCCAAACCGCCAAAGGTCCACAGACTCGAGTCCATCGCGAGCCCGGAACCAGCGGACTACGCCGCGCTGAAATTCTTCGGAGCTCCCAAGCCTCTGAATTCGAGGGCCTTCATCACCGACTGGCCCGGCTTCCTCGGGCCGCGGCGCGATTCCCATTCGCAGGAGACGATGCTCCTGCGCAAATGGCCGAAGGACGGGCCCAAACTCGTGTGGTCGATGCGTCGCGGAGAGGGCTACTCGAGTCCGGTCATCGTCGGTCGGCGCCTCGTGTTCACGCACCGGATCAACAAGAAGATCCACATCGACTGCCTGCACGCCGAGACCGGCAAACGCTTCTGGCGCGTCACGTATCCCAGCGACTATCGCGGAGTGTACATCACGAACAGCGGGCCGCGTTCCACCCCCACCGTTTCTGAGGGTCGCGTCTACGTTCACGGGATCCAGGGCGAGCTGTTCTGCCTCGACCTGGACACCGGTCGGACCATCTGGGAGCGCGACCTGGCGAAGGAACTCTCGATGGTGGACGACTTCTTCGGCGTGGTCAGCAGTCCGCTCATCGTCGGCGACGTGCTCGTGCAGAGCATCAGCTGCCCGAAGGGGCCGACCGTCGTGGGGTTCGACAAGAACACCGGCAAGTTGTTGTGGGGCACCGGAAAGAAGTGGGCGGCGAGCAGCAGCTCCCCGGTGTTCGCAAAGATCCACGGTCGGGACCGGGTCTTCGTGCTCGCCGGCGGTGAATCACGCCCACCGATCGGCGGGCTAATCGTCCTCGATCCGAAGACTGGCGAACCGGACTTCGAGCACCCGTTTCGCAGCAGGCTTTTTGCCTCCGTCGCGGGAGCGACACCTGTCGTCGGCGACAACTGGGTCTTCCTCACGTCGTCCTACGGAGTCGGGAGCGCGGTCCTGTCCCTCGCGGCCGATGGGAAGTTCAAGGAGCGTTGGAAGAACCGCCACATCGGGCTCCAGTTCTCCAACCCGGTCCTTCACGACGGCCACATCTACGCGATCGACGGCGTCTCGAATCGACCGGGCGCCATCATCTGCCTGGATCCCGCGACTGGAAAAGAGCTGTCACGCACGGAACTGAATTGGGACGAGACCGTCCTCGACGGCAGGCGGATTCGAAAGGTCTCGGTCAGCATCGGCGAGGGATCGCTGCTCGTCGCCGACGGGAACTTCCTCTGTCTCGGCGACCAGGGCCATCTCTTGTGGCTCGACGTCAACCCCAAGCGCACCAAGATCCTCGCGCGCTCCTGGCTGTTCAAGGCCAACGAGACATGGACGCCGCTCGCCTTGAGCCGCGGCCTCCTCTACGCGTGCCAGAACAACGACGCCCACTTCGGCGACCAACCCGCACGGCTGCTCTGCTTCGATCTCCGCCGCCCCGATCAGTAGTCGGTCAGAAGATCAGCGCCTGCATTCAACGGAAGAACCGGCGCAGTCTCTCCAACGGGAGGCGCAGGAGCACCCCGGAGGAATTGGCCACGAGGACTTCGCCGGGGGCTAGCTGTGAGCTCTGAGACAGACTCTCGATCGTGGACATGTTCCAGCCAACCGTGAACAGATAGACCGGTTGGGACGGACGGATCTTTCCGTGATGCACGACGGCTTCGATCAGGGCTCCCAATGTCGGTGGATCGTGCGCGACGGACTTGTCATCGAGATAGTAGAAGTCGGCACCGCGGTACGGGATCTTGTAGAGGACATCCACGACTTGCATGCCGGAGATGTTCTTCGTCTCGTACCGCAAGTACATCGAAGACTGCCGATTCGTCACAATGGACATCCCGGGTCTGACCTGTTCGTTCAACTTGCTCATGAGCTGCGCGAAGTCGCTGCTCAATACCGGATACGACGCGTGCGCGGGTACCGAGTCCCGATAGGAACGATCCCTGACGTAGGTGTATGTCATCGGCACGCTCACGCCCACGAGCAGGATCACTCGCGTGATCATCGAACGCGCCGACCGCTGGCTCTTCTTGACCTTTCGCAAGGCCCAATCGATCGGCGCACCCACCCCGACTCCCAGCGCGAACGCGAAGATCGGCAACAGATAGAGGCAGTGCCGCGTGGATCCAAACGGGTAGGCCTTCGTGGTAGTTCCGATCACCTGGAATCCGATCACGCAGAGGATGACCGCGAGCAGACCCCTACCGCGCCCGAAACCGAGGATGACGAGTCCGAGGATCGCGAGCACCCCCGCCACGTTCCCGGGGACGTGCGCCATGGATAACCATGTGCCGAGATCCACGGTGTTGTTGAGCCACATCTCCGCGTCCGTCGGGAAGATCAGACGGTAAGCGTAGTTGACGATGTAGTCGTAGTGACCTGACCCCATCCACTGTTTGGTCACGTGGGCCCAGACGAAGTACAGCCCCACCAGCGCGCCGGGGACATTCACCGCGCAGAACCGAATCGCGTACTTGCGTGTGTCTTTCGCCGAGAGGAGCACGATGAGATGGGCGACGCCGATCGCGCCAAACAGGATCAGCTGCGAGTAATGGGTCAGGATTCCAAGGAGGACCAGCGCGCCGTAGCCGTACAGGACGGAGGACTTCCTGGACTCCCGATACCAGAGGAACAAGAACCACCCGACCGAAGAGAGCAGGACGACGAGCGAGTAGTGCCGCAACGTCGTCGTTTCGAGCAACGCGCCAGGCGAGAGCGCCGCGGCCAACCCCATGGCGACCGCGCCCACCTTGCTCGGGATGAAGCGCACGCCGGCGAAGTACACGACGGGGATCGACAGCAACCCGAGCGCCATCATCACGGCGCGCAGGAAGACCTCGTCCGAACCAAACAGAGCCACCATCCGAAGCACGAGGTAGAACATCGGCGGGTGCACCTCCCGCGACGCGTTCTCGAACAGTTCGCCCAGGGTCTCGGACTGCGCGATGCCGAGGATGAGAACGTCATCCGGCGAGAGCGCATAGTTCTCCAACCCAGTCCACCGCGCGATGCCCGCGACGACGATCAGCCAGCAGACAACGAACACATGAAACCAACGTTCGGAGTTCATGGGGTCGCGATCGTGTCGAGGGCGGCGATCATCCGTCACAATTCTAGTGGCCGAGAGCCGATGTTCGCAACATATCTCGCCGGCCTGGCGCAACGCTCCCGGCGTTGCAGCTCCTCACCTCGTCAAGATATCTACTTCTCGTAGTCCACGCCGTTGTAGCTGCGGCAGACCGAGGCGAGCCACTCTTCGAGTCGACCACGGCTTCGCTTCACCCGCGCCGTTTCCGAGGCGAGCCTGTCCTTCTTCTCGAAGGGATCTGAGGCGAGGTCGTAGAGCTCCCACCGCACGTCGCCCCTCTTGTTCTGGATGCGGTGCAGTTTCCAGTCCGCTTCCAGCCAAGCGGCGTGACCGGGGAAGGAGTCGAGCGGGTGCGGCGGCTGCGGCAGGCGCGCCGCGTTCTTGTTGAAGTCGGGTGCCTCGAGGTCCTCACCGCTCCGCTGCGCCTCGAGCAGCTTCGCCATCCGCTTCGCGGAGGGGGTGCTCACTCCGCGCTTGTTGTGATCCCAGAAACCCATGACCCGCGGGGCCAACTTCTCTCCCTCGATCAGCGGATTCAGATCGACGCCGTCGAGCGTCGGCTGGCGATCGACCTTCGCGCCGGCGATCGAGAGGAGCGTCGGGTAGATATCACACGTGTTGCAGCGCGCCGCGGTGGTGTGCGGCTTCTTGATCTTCGCCGGCCATTCGAGGATCGCCGGTACAAGCAGGCCACCCTCGTAGATCTTCCCTTTCGCGCCACGGTGACCACCGGTGTTACCGACCCGAGGGAGCGCGCCGTTGTCGCTGCAGTACCACAACGCGGTGTTCTCCCGAATCCCGAGCTTCGTCAGCGCCCCGCGCAGCTTGCCAAACGCCCGATCCATGCCAGTGATCTCACCATAGAAGTTCTGGAGCTTCTTCGAGTGCTTCGCATAGAGCGCCCGGTCCTGTGCCACCGCGCGATGCGGAGAGTGCGGCGACCCGAACCAGACCACGGCAAAGATCGGCGCGTCGCCCTCGAGCTGCTTCTCGATCCACGACAGCGCGGCGTCGACGGCGAGGAACGAACTCTCCCCCTTGGTGGGCACCGCTTTCCCCTTGTGGCTCATCACCGCGTCGTTGTCGTAGAAGTTCGGCGCGCTGAACCACTCGTCGAATCCGTTGTTGCCCGGGTTGTCCGGGCTACCCCGGCGAACGGAACCGAGATGCCACTTGCCGAAGTGACCAGTGGTGTAGCCAGCGGACTTCAAGGCCTCCGCTACCGTCACTTCCTGGGGTCTGATCGAGTACCCCCACTTGAACACGCCCATGCGGTTCGGATGCCGGCCCGTCATCACGCTGGCCCGGGTCGGCGAGCACACGGGCGCAGCCGCGTAGAATCGATCGAACCGCAGCCCGCTCGCCGCCGCCGCGTCGAAATTCGGCGTCTTCAGGGCGGGATGCCCGTTGTAGGCCATGTCACCCCACCCCTGGTCATCGGCCATGACGAGAATGATGTGCGGTCGCCCTGCCCGCTCTCCTGTTCCCGTCTGCCTCCAAAGCGCAACGCTCGAACAGGCCAGCAGGCCTGCCGGGAGGAGGACGGCAAGTCTCATCGGCTACGCACCCGGACCGGCACCGGGGTGCTCGCCATGATCACGTTGTTTCGCATATCGAAGACGATGAGCGCGTGGTTGAGCGTCAAGTCGATTTCAGCCGTGAGGAACGTCGGGAGGTTCAGCGACGCCGACTCTCTTCCGAAGGCATCCAACCGGCTGCGGAATCGGAAGAACACGGGGCTGATCAGAGAGAGGGTCGTCCGAAAGTAGCTGTCATAGTTCAGCGGGATGCGGACGGCGCCCTGCTGGATGCCCGGGAACGTGCCCGTGGCAGAACCGAGGATCAGGTAGGGCATCCCCCGGTACTTGAAACCGGGCTTCAGCGTCAAGTTCTGCGTACCACCGACGCCGAGATTGACGCTGTGCACGTCCGCGTAGAACGGCACATCCATGTCCATGACCGTGACGAAGATGTCTTCGATGCCGTTGAACGTGGTGCTGAAGGCTCCCGTCGTGGTCGGATACAGCGGTGACTGCGTGTGACCCGCAGTCACGACCGTTCCACTCAGGGTGATCGCGAGAGCGTGCACGTCGTCGTAATTCACTCCACCGACGTACGTGGAATACACGAGTTGAGCCGTACCCGTCTCCCTCGGATCGAAGCGCCCGACGATCGACTCATTGTTCCCGGCCCAGAGCCGGTCGTACGCATTCGCAGTCGTTGGGAAGTCCCAGAAGTTGCAGGCACCGCCGAACGTCACGATGCCGCTCGCATCGACGCCCAGACCCGAGACGTGATCGCTGAGCGTGCCGCCGATGATGGTCGACCACACGAGTTGATTGGGGCCCAAGCTCGGGTCCAACCGCGAAACGAAAGCGTCGAGGACCCCGTTGAACGTCTGGTCATACGCGCCCGTCGTCGTGGGGTAGAGCTTCGAACCCGTGTAGCCGCCAAACGTCATCACGCCGCGGGGATCCACGTGCAGAGCTACGGCACCGTCGTCACCGGCTCCGCCGAGGTAAGTCGAGTAGACGAGTTGATTGGCTCCCGTCTTGCGCACGTCCAAGCGGATCACGAAAACATCATGGCCGTCGCCGTGCATGGTATCGAACGCACCCTTCGTCGTGGGGAAATCTATCGACGTCGTGTTTCCGGAGACCGTGACGATTCCTGTCGCGCCGACTGCCATGGCGCGCGCCGTGTCCTCTCCAGCCCCACCGACCAGGGTCGAGTAGACGAGTTGCTTGGCTCCCGTTTCGCGAGGATCCAGTTGCGTGATCACGATGTCGTCAATCCCGTTGTGCGTCGTGTCGTAGGCACCCGATGTCGTCGGGTACTTCGATGACTCCGTCGTCCCGGTGACCGTAACCACGCCTTCCGAATCCGCGAACACACCGAGGCCCACGTCCTTGGAGCCGCCCCCGATCATCGTCGAGTAGATCAGCCGCGCCTTACCGATCTTGCTGGGGTCCAGGCGGCAGGTGAAGATATCGCCATTACCCTGATTGGTGCTGGTGTAGGCCCCGATCGTGGTCGGGAAGTTTGGCGAGGCGGTGTCGCCGACGACGCCGATTATCCCCCACTCATCGACGTGCATCGCGTAGGTCGCTTCGTTGCCACTGCCACCGATGTATGTCGAGTTGATCAGTTTCGTTCCGGACGGATCGAGCCGGAGGATCACGGCGTCCGAACCGCCGTTGCCGATGCGGTCGTACGCGCCGGCAGTCGTCGGGAAGTCGGGAGAGAAGCTGAACCCGGCGACGGTGACGACGCCGTTGGCCTCCACGGCGACGGCATCCGTGGCTTCGACGGACTTGCCGCCGATAAACGTCGACCAGACCAAACCCGGGTCGATCGTCAGGATGGTATCGCCGTCCCACCCTGGGACCGCGAAACCGAACCTACGCGAGCCAAGCAACCTGAACTCGCACGCGAGCTTGCGCTTCTTGCCGTCCGCCCCGATCTGCCAGGTCAGGGGCAAGGGCTGGGTGATCGGGCCCATCGCCGTATCCATCACCAGCGCGCCATCACTCGTGATGCGCAGGCCCTCGGCACCTTCGACATCGACGCGTACCCGCGTGATGTCCGCCCAGGGTGCGAGAATCACGTCGTACTCGGGATGACCCTCTGCCGTACGAACCCGCACATCGATACCCGGATAGAACCCCTTGCACAGCACCGAGGCGTACCGCGGCACGTCCGTGCGCCACCGACTCTCGTCGGCGCCGAGGAAGTAGTCGTAGTAGCCCGGCAACACGCGCTCACCGATCATGTGCGCCGCGTCCGATTCGACGAAGGTCATCCGCACGGCGACGCCCCGCACCCGGTTCTGCGAGAGGTCCCGCGGCGTCAAGCGCGGCCCATTCTTGCACGCAGGCTTTCGCGCGAACTTTCGCGGCTCGCGGAGGTCGAGAACGAAACCATGCTCCTGGAGGAACATCGTCAGCGCTCCCTGGCGGTGCAGGAACTTCGCCGGGTGGCCCCACTGGCCGACGTTCGGCTCGAAACAAGCTGGCAGAGCCATCGTCTTCGCGGTCGACAGCGACGCCGACTCTTGTGTGCGGGCCGGTTGGGTCGTCGCGCCCTGGACCGGAGCCAGTTGCGACGATTCCAACCGCGATGGGACGTCACGCGGCACGAAGTTCAGAGAAGCGAGCCCAATAGCCGCCGGGAAGGCAAGGAGAAGTAGACGCATGGCAGTTCCAAGGTGTAGGCGCAAGGTATAGGTTCACAGCATAAGGAGTTCGCGCCGACACCTGGCCCCGGTTTGCTTGGACCAAGACGGTCCCCCGTCAGACCCCAACGGTCCCCCGTCAGACCCCACGGGGCAGCGAAACCAGCGGGCCATATCCGTAGCACCGACCGCAAGGGTGGTCTCCCCCTGGGCGACGGCGTAGCCTGTCCCGCCCCGTGCCCGCAAACCCGCCCGAACAAACGCCTCACGAACGCCCATGGCTCTGGCTGGTGCCCCTCATGGTCCTCGGCGGCTGGATTCACTGGCCCGGCGGGGCCGGCTTCAAGAGCGACGACCACGCGATCATTCGTTACGTGTCGGACTTCGGGAATGTCCTCGCCGACTTTGTGGGCCCCCAGTACGACCTGGAGTTCTTCCACTTCTGGCGACCCTTCATCACGCTCTCGTTCTGGATCGACTTCCAGTTGTTCGGCGTCGAGCCGTTTGGCTACTTCGCGATGAACTGCCTGGCGCTGCTGCTCGCAGCCACCTTCCTGTTCACGCTCTGTCGATCCCTCTGGCCGAGCAACGCCGGGACCGTGTTCGCAGTCGCCGTGGTGATGTTGTGGTTGTGCCACCCGGCGACCGGAACCTCACCCCGCTGCTGGGCGGCGGGGCGCGTCGACACGCACTACGTCCCGCCACTGCTTCTCGCTCTCATCCTCCATGTGCGGTATCGGCGAGGTGGGCCACGGTGGCCGGTCTGGCTGGTGGCGGTCGTCGCGATCGGCACGAAGGAGTCGGCCCTCGGCTTCCCGCTGCTCGCTCTCGCGATCGATTTTCTGGATCCGAGGGCCTCCGGACGTCCCGCGCCGAGACTCTTCGGCAACGCGGTTCCGGCGGTGTGGTACCTGCTGTTGTTCCCAGCCTGCTTCGCGTGTCGCTACCTGTTCTTGGGTGATCCGATCGGAGGCTACCACTCCGCCCCAGAGTTCCTGATCTCGCTCGGGATCGCTCCGAGCGGTCT
>CAYYAQ010000004.1:25909-28082 GCA_964469555.1 uncultured candidatus Brocadiaceae bacterium
ATCGGTCGGATCTTCTTTCCTGAGTCGCCGCTCACGATGCGGAGATTCGGCGGAGCGATCGTCGTCGCACTGACCCTCGTATGGCTCCTCTCTGGGAAGGGGAAACGCGAGAGGATCCTGGCCGGAGGACTCATCGCCGCCGGTGTGTTCGGCCCCATCGTGCAGTTGTTCGAGCATGCGCAGTCATCGGACGTGCGACTCTCCTACTTCCCTTCCGTGTTGGTCCTCATGCTCTGGGCCGGTGTCACGCTCCGCATTCCGCGCCTGGACCTGCGTTGGCGCATCGCCATCGTGGCGGTGCCCCTGTTGTGGATCTTCCCCTCGCAGATCACGGAGCGCGAGCGCATGGACGAGCACGATGCGTTCAACGAATCGCTCAAGACCGCGCTCAAGGAGTGCGACGCGCTCCTACCGGAGGGGGAAGTCGTCGTCGTCGCGGGCGACGCGTATCACGCGAAGCACCCCTACCGATTCGGATGGGCCTTCGGCTCCGTCCTCAAGCCGCCTTTCCAGTCCCGACCACGGGAAGTCGTCACGCTGTGCAGCATCCTGAACGACCTTCCGGTAGCTCCCGTGAGCATGGTCGCCTTGGGTCTCCCAGCCTGGGTGGAAGTCTCGGCAACTGGCGGTCGCGTCGTGACTGCGAGTCCCGAGTTCCGTGCGGCGAACCGCAAGCCCACCACGACGGTCGGCTTTTCGGGCGAAATCACCCTGGATCTGATCATGGATCAGGCGAGACGACAGGTTGCGGGGTTCAGGGTGCCGCCGGACTTCACCGGTCGATTCGCGATCTGTTCGACGCTGGGATCGATGGCAACCATCGCGGCGGATCCCACCAAGGGACTTGTATCGGTTCTCGAAGTCCTCGCCCCCGTCGCGGACGAGTTCTGGGTCGCGATGGACCTCGACAAGGGCAGCCCTTTCCTCCTCCTGTTCGAGACTTCCAGCGGTGTGGCTGTCGGGAAGTTGACAGCACCACCGGGATTCGTGCGCCGCTACGTCCAGCTGCGCTGGGGAAAATAGGCAGTAGAGACGATTCCTGATCCCTTGGCGGGAGGGGGGGGCCACTTGCGCTACTCGACGACACGCACCACGATACGGTGGCTTGATACACACGTGGGCGTCGTCCAACTGGGGCCTACCCACGACTCTATGGGGAACTTGCAGTCAGCCTCGCAACCCAGCCTCACAACCCAGTCCCCATGCCCGTCCCGAGATCGCGAAAAAAGATCTTGGTCGTCAATACGTACTTCGATGACGCCAGGAAGCCGACCCGCCGACCCACGACGGTGTTGAAAGCGGTGGGGCCACCGTTCCTCGCAGGAGCGTTCGAACGGTCCATGTGCGAGGTGAAGCTCTACGACGAGCAGTCCAGCGGCCCGCTGGAGAATCCAGACCTGCTCGGCTGGCCCGACATGCTGGTCCTCACCGGACTGACCGCGGGGTTCGACCGCATGCTGCACCTGACGGCGTACGCGCGGACGTTGAACTCGCGAGTCCTCGTCGTCGCGGGCGGCCCCGCCATCCGCTTGCTCCACGACTACTCGAAGAACTTCTTCGACTACTGCTGCAAGGGCGATATCGAAGAGATGCTCGAGGTCATCGAGGACGCGTTCGGGAAGGAATACGTCGACCCCGCGATGCGACCCAGGTACGACCTCGCGTACTGGATCCGCTCGTTCGGCCACGTCGAGGCGACCCGCAACTGCAACTTCAACTGCTCATTCTGCTCGTTGACCGCCGAACACAACAGCTACTTGAAGCTGGACCTCGCCCAACTTCGTCGCCAGATCGAAGCGTGCGGCAAGCGGAAGTTCATGTTGTTCATCGACAACAACTTCTACGGCAACGACCGGAACCACTTCCTCGCCCGACTCTCACTGATCAAGGAGATGCGGCACAAGGGTTGGTTCAGCGGATTCGGCGCGATGGTGACGAGCGACTTCTTCCTGATTCCGGAGAACCTTCAACTGGCGAGGGAAGCAGGCTGCGAAGCACTCTTCTGTGGCGTCGAGTCATTCGACGCAGAATCGTTGCGACGGTTCAACAAGCGCCAGAACACGATCATCCCGCAGATCCAGATGTTCCGCGAGTGTCTCGACGCAGGGATCCTGTTGGTCTACGGCTTGATCGCAGACGTTAGCATACGCAGCCTCCGCGAGATTCAGGAGGA
>CAYYAQ010000004.1:28092-84384 GCA_964469555.1 uncultured candidatus Brocadiaceae bacterium
CAGTTGCAGCGAGATCACCCTGCCGACGTTCGTTGTCCTGCCCATTCCGTTCCCCGGCACGCCGATCTTCCGCGAGATCGCGGCGAAGGGAGAGATCCTCCCGAACACGCACCTCCGGGATCTCGACGGCACCACGTTGTGCGTGCGCCCTTTGGACCCGATAGGCGAGGTCACCGATTTCGTCCGCGGACTGCAGTCGCTGCGGGGTCACCGCATGCACGCCCTGACCCACGCGTTCGGGTTCCTGCGCCGCTATCACCGTCCGCTCAACATGCGCCAGTTGGCGATCGGCTTCGCGCGTGACCTCTCCCTGGCAAGTGTGCCGCTGGACTTCCGCGCCGGCAAGGCCCCTCTCTCCGCGATCATGGGGCGCCGCGGTCGGCCCCGGACCCACCTCAGCACGACCGAAATCCTCGACGCCACCTACACCCCGGCGTTCCCGGTCGCGTACCGGTACAAGGACTACTTCAAGCCGACGAAGATCACGGACGCCGCCGGCAACCTGGTCGAAGACCTCGCCGATCAGCTGCTCGAATCCGACGGTTCGAAGCTGCACTCCACAGGCACGGCGCAAGTCAGCGGAACCTGAGCAGGAGCGGACGCCGGGCGGCGACGGGTGTATGGTGCGGCAATGCGGGTCTCCCTCACCACTCTTGCACTCGTGGCGGTGACGCTTGCCACCACCGCGGTGGCCCAGATCCGGTTCACGAGCCCGCGCGGTTTCCTTTCGAAGGAGGGCGCCGACATGTGTCACTTGATGGGTGCCCTGGAGTACGGTCGTCACGACATCCTGGACGGCGAGCATCGCGGGAAGCCGTTCGTGATGAAGGAACTGGCGTTTCGCGCGGACTATCGCCAGCACTTCGCGGGCGGACGCACCTGGGCGAACGCCGGGCTACGGATGGCCGAGTGCGACATGCCCAAATATGAAGTGGCGTTCTCGAAGGTGGCGACGAGTTGGCAGCTGCGCTATCCGAACCGGTCCGGCGAACTCCTTCGAAGAGCTGCCGGTGATGCGAATCACGAACTGAGTAGTCGGCAGCGAACTTCGACGCGGAATCCTAGGGGGTGATCGTGACCGACAGCGCGCCGTGCAGATAGATGCACTTCGGGCTCGCGTTCTCGATACAGCCCGTCTGGATGCAGACCTTCTGCCCGACGAGAGACCGATCCCTTGGGATGAGCACCCGGAGCGAGGTCGCGTACAGGACGATGATCGGTCGGCAACCGAGGATGCAGGCGCGACCGCAAGCCAGAGGAACGGGAAGCGCCACGTTCAATCCCGCGGTGCCGATGACGATGAACCGGGCGGCGCCGCGGGTGCGGCACGGTCCGGCGGTGACGCCAAAGCCCTTGCCGAGGCCGGGGCTTCCGGCGGGGGTCGGGTACGCGGCGTTCGGGCAGCCGGTCTTCGGTATCCTTGCGACCTGGGATGCAGCGGACGCGGAGAAGACCGTGGCCGCCACCAGGACCGCCGTGAAGGACAAGAACTTGCCAATCATGATGTCTCCTTTGGTATGGTGGGTGGTGAATCGGCAGGCGTCGGTGTTGTGTGTCCCGGCATGCAACGATCGTCGGGCCTAATCGGCCGAAACCGCGTAATCAGCCGCGGTTGGAGCCCAAGGCCCGAAGACGACGGTACTTCACCCAGTCGTAGTACCCGGCCATCCACGCGATCGCGAATCCGCGCCATCCATCGAGGAAGCCCAGTTGGAACAGGATGCTCTTGATCGCCGCCGCCGGCGGTCGCATCAGCGGGTCCCACACGGCGGCGCGACGACCGCGGTCGTGCATCGCCTGCGCCGCGATCTTCGTGAAGGACTCGATCGTGCTCTTGTGGTGGGCGAAGTCCCGGTAGCTCAAGTGCTCGATCGCCCCACGGAGCTTCGTCGTCGCCGCGCCGGGATCGACCTCGACGCGGTCGTGCGGGTTGGTCCCCCCCCACTTCGCCTGCCGCCGGTCGAACAGGCGAATCTTGCGCTCCGGGCCGAACATCCCGTGGTTCACGACTCGACCGAGGTAGTGGTTGCGGCGCTCCACCTCGTACGCCGATGCTGGCCATCCGCTCGATCGCAGCACCTCGATCTCTTCGCGCAACGCATCGGTCACCCGTTCGTCGGCATCGAGGCAGAGCACGCGGTCGTGGGTCGCCGCGTCGACCGCGAGCTGCTTCTGCTCCTTGTGTCCAGGAAACGGCGTGTTCACCAGAACGCGAGCGCCCGCCGCTTCCGCGAGCTCACGGGTACGGTCTTCACTGCCGCTGTCGACGACGAGGACCTCGTCACAGAATGCGAGCGACGCCACGCAATCCGCGATCCGGTCCTCCTCCTGGAACGCGATCACGCAGCCGGAGATCGGAAAGGCGTTCACGTCCGTCGCCGTCACCCGGTCGCCGCTTCCGGTTGCACGATGCCGAACTCGCAGGTCGTGGCGTATCGCCGGCTGTCGTAGTAATCGTAGTTCGGCTCGGCGCGCACCACCTCCGGCAGGTTGCGCCGCGGATCCAGGTCGTGCGAGCAGTGGAACACCCAGTTGTGCCCCCACAGCGAGCGTCCCTTGAACCCCGCGTTGCGCAGGCGGTTGCGGATGTCCGAGTCCTCCTTGCTGAATCCATCGAACTTCTCGTCGAACCCGTTCACGGCGATGAGGCTCTCCCGCGTCGCAGCCCAGTTGCCGCCGAGGATCTTCGGCTTCTTCCGCTGGCCGAGGAACTTGTAGATGAGCTCCTTGCGGTGGATCTTCTTGAACTCCTTGCGCTCCGCAGGCGTGCACACGTCGTCAATCTGCCCCGACGCGATCTGATCGAGGGTCAACGCCCGCGTCCGCTCGAGGGGCATGCGCACGTAGCCCGCGGTCGCGAAGTCGACACCGCGGTCACCACTGAGCGCCCGCACCATGCTCTTCGCCCACCAGGGTGGCGGGACACAGTCACCGTCGAGGAACAGCACGCATCGTCCCTTGGCCTTCCGGATCGCGTTGTTGAGCGCGCGAGACTTGCGAAAACCCTGATCCTCCTGCGTGGTGAAGACCACGGGAAACGAGGCGCGCTCGGCGAAGGCATCGACGAGTTCCCGCGTGTCGGGTTGCGAACCGTCATCACCGATGAGGAGTTCGTCCATCGCCAGCGTCTGCGTGAGCAGACCCTCGAGAACCAGGGCGAGGGCATTCGGCTGGTTGTAGCTGCTGATGATCAGGCTGGTGTCGGTCACGTCGGTCGGACAATAAGCGGCGCGGATTCGAGTTTCCTCGGTAGCCACCGTGCGGCGGCCAGGATTTTGCGCGAATGTCAGTCCTCGAGCAACCGCACCAGGATCTCCTGGAGAATCGAGAGCCTGACGATGGAGATCTGCTTTTCGGGGTCCAAATCGTCGTCCACCTCGCGGTCGACGTCCTCCGCGGTGAGGCCGTCGAGAATGAAGATCGCATGGGTGCCCGCCTGCAGAGTACTGATCCAGGCCGACACGTGGGCGGCGGGGATCCAGACATTGAACAGGGTCTGGTGCGAGAGGCGCTTCTCATCCTCCTCGATGTCGCCAGTTGGTTCGAAGTCAGGGGCGACGATCTCGAGACTCTGAAGGTCGCCGCGCACGATCTCGGTCCGCTTCGCGATGAGGTGTTCGAGGGACGATCCGAGGGCTTCGCGCCACTCCTTGTCCTCCTGTTCGTCCTCGTAGGCCTTCGGCAGCAGCCTTGCCCGCACGTCGGGATTGTCGCTCTCGATCCACTCGGGCAGGCACAGAAGCGTGTCGACTACCCACATGGGCATCTCCTGCAGCCAGACCCCCTCGTCTTCCCTCTCGATGTGCATCAGCGGTAGTTCAATCCCCTTCGCTCCGCTCGAGGTGGGCCAAGAGGTGCTTGCCGTGCAACTTGTGCACGAACAGTTCGGCCTGCTCGCGATCTCCGGTCCAGACAACGGACCGCCCCGTACTGTGTACTTCCATCATCAGTTGGTGGGCCTTTCCCTGAGCGTAGCTGAAGATCTCCATGAAGGCCTTCACGACGTAGATCATCGTCGTGACCGGGTCGTCGTGCACAATGACGTTCCAAGGCGTGGACAGCTTGGTGACGGTGTCCGTCTCCGGCTGTTCCACGGTCTTCGTGCCGCTCGCGTTCGCGGCCAGGCGGGGGGCGATCCACTCGTGCATGAGCGTCATGGTACGGGAGGCGAAGCGCGGATTGAATAGACTCTGATCTCTTCGACAATCCGCGAGTTCGTGCGTTGGGAATCGGCGATCAAAACGCCCTCGAGGGTGGTAGAAGTCTGCACCTCGATGCCCACCAAGAGCCTGAACGCCCTCGCGACACCGCTGGTGATCTCCTTCACCTTCAGGTTCATGTTCACTTTAGTGGATCTGGTGTTCGTGCGGGCCATCAAAGACGAGGCGCCCGAGGGGGTCGCCGCGATCGGAGTCTTCATCCCGATCCAGACCCTGTTCATCGCGATCTGGGTCGGGCTTTCGGCGGGTTTCACGGCATCGATCAGCCAGGCGTTCGGCAAGAGGGACGAGAATCGGGTGCGTGCCCTGAAACGGGCGATGATCTGGCTCCACCTGGCGCTGGTGCCGGTTCTCCTGGGGTTTGCGGCCATCATCTACCTGGCGACGCCGCTCCTGAACCTCAAGCCGGACCTCGAGCGGGACTTCCTCACGTACTCGCTCATTCTCGTCTGCGCGATGCCGTTCTCGGGTTTCCTGTCGATCTACCCCGACTCGATCGTGAAGGCGCACCACGACACGATCAGCACGATGAAGGCCGGCATCTTCTCGACGCTCGCGAACGTGTCGCTCAACGCCCTGTTCATCTTCGTCTTCGACTGGGGCATCGCCGGCATCGCCCTGGCGACGGTGTTCTCGCGCTACGCGGGGCTGGGCTACGCCGCGTTCCGTACACACATACTGGAAAGGGCGCGTCTCGCGGGAGTGGACGGGGAGGTCTGGGACCGCGGACCATCGACGTGGAGCCGGCAACCCATGCGCGAAATCCTCGCGCTCGGCCTCCCCGGGTGCCTCGCCTTTGCACTCGTCTTCGGGGAGGAGTGGACCCTGACGGTACTGCTGACCCGCGAAGCCGACTCCGAGGTCTACCTTGCGGCAGTCGCCGTCTACAACCGATTGGCGAGCCTGGCGATCATGCCCGCGGTCGCGACTGCCGTGGCTGTACTCCCGTTCGTCGCGCGTCTGGCCGCAGAGAATCGCGTGTCGGAAGTGCGCCGCGACCTCTGGCGCAGCACGGTCATGTCAACCGGACTCGTGCTGGCGATCGCGATCCCCGTCGGATGGCTCTTCCCCGGCGCACTCGCCGAGTTCTTCGTGGGCGATCGGGCCGCGAAGGCAGGGGCAAACATGACGATCTACCTCGCGCTCATTCCCGCTGTCGTCGTCCTCGCGCTGCCGTACGTGCTGATGCGCCCCGTCTTCGAAGCGCTCGGCATGCCTCGGATCGGCGTGCGCGTCAGCGTGATCAAGTCACTCGGATTCTGCGTCCCGCTGCTGGTAGCAGGGTATTTCACGGCGAAGACGCTCGATGGCGACCCGCTGCTCGGCATCATCATCGGCGTGATGGTGGGACAGCTTCTGGCCTCGCTCGTCACGGTGTGGTTCTGCCGCAAGCTCCTGGCGACGAGCGGAGAGACCGATTCCGAGCCCGCGCCTGCGAGAAACACCGAATCGGTGTAACCGAACCCGCATCGCCACCCACTGGGGGGTGGAGATGCCGACATGCCCGGACGAGACGGCGCGGCGTGCGGTTCGCTGCCGACAAGACAGCCTATCGGGCCTTCGCTCCTACCCGAGGATGGCCTTCGCGTGTGGATGCCCGGGGCGAAGGAACAGGTAGACGACGAACCAACCGTCGTCGTCGCTGAACGCCTGTGCGCACTGCAGTGGGAATCCGGCAGGTGCGACGATCCGTTCGACGGCGTGGAAATCGTACTTCTGAGAGTGCTCCGTGATGATCCACTCGCCCTTGGCGAAGGAGAACTCGTGGTCACCGACCTTGATCACCTGTTCCTTCTTGCTGATCAGGCGCATTTCGATCCGGCTGGCAACGTCGTCGAACACCGCTTCGTGTTCGAATCCATCGATGTCGACTTCGGCGCCGAGCTCGCTGCGCATGCGCTCGAAGAGGTTCAGGTTGAACCGCGCCGTCACCCCAGCCGCGTCATTGTACGCCCAGTGCAGATCGTCGATGGTCTTGTGTTTTTGATGCGAATCCTCGATCCCGTGGTGCTCGGCCGGGTAGCGGTCCACTCCCAGAATGAGCGCCCCGTCCTCGCCGACGCATCTTGCGACCATCGTGAGGAACTCCCTGGCTTCGTCCCCGCTGAAGTTGCCGATCGTCGAGCCGGGGAAGTAGGCCACGGTGCACCTGCTCTCCACTGTCTCCGGAGGCAACTCGAAGTCCTGGGTGTAGTCCGCACAAAGCGGCTGCACGACGGTTTCGGGATACTCTTCCTGCACGCGAATCGCGTTCTCGACCAGGTGTTCACGACTGATGTCGATCGGCACGTAACTCGCGGGCTGCGTCAGGGCGGTGAGCAGGAGGCGTGTCTTCACGCTTGAGCCACTGCCAAACTCCACCAACCGAACCCTCTCGCCCAGGGTTCGCGCCATCACCCCGGCCATGTCCTCCATGATTTGAGTCTCCAACCGCGTGGGGTAGTACTCCGAGAGCCTCGTGATCTCGCCGAAGATGTCCGCGCCCTTGGCGTCGTAGAAGAACTTGCACGGGATCGTCTTCGGTCGCTGGGACAGTCCGGCGACGACCTGCTCGAGGAAACTCTCGACCACGGGTTCCAGGTCGTAGAGACGGACCTTGCCGAAATCGACGACCTTCAAGTTGTCTCCTGACCCTCTTCGAGCGCGTCGCTCTCAGACTCTTGTTCGGGCTCGCTGTCGATCACCCACGAGACGACCCAGCCGTTCTTGTCCTTGCAGAGGTCCAGGGAGACGTCCGGGGCGTCAGCGAGAGGCCAGGTCTCGCACTCGGTTTCGAGGAGTTCGTCGGCCTGGTCGAGGGCCTTCTCGCCGAGCTTCGCGGTCGGAACCGGGTGCTGTCCGGTCAGCCGAGTCGGGACGAGTACGCCACTGCGCGGGTGGTAGCGGCGGTGTACCGCGTCAGACATCTCCGCCATCAGGGCGCGGGCGATAGCGTTCGCATCCATGAGGAAATCATAGGTGTTTCGTTTTCACAGACCAGCGAGCTTGATGATCGCTCGCCACTCCTTCTTGGTCACGGGTTGCACTGACAACCTGGAGCCACGGCGAAGGCGCATCATGTCATCCAGCGCGGATCACCGGGATCGCTGTCCTTGTCGAAGTGCCGAAGTGCTTGTCGCCCGGATCGAACGCGGTGTGATCCGGGTATCCCTCCTTGACCACCTTGGCGATGCCGGTGATCCCCATGGGCTTCGCGTTCGAGTGGTAGAACAACACGCCGTCGCCCTTCTTGATCTCGTCGCGAAGCAGGTTGCGGGCCTGGAAGTTTCGCACGCCGTCCCAGTGGGTCCGCTTTCTTGGTGACGAGCGCAGCTCGTCGAACGAGAACGTGGTCGGCTCGGACTTGAACAACCAGAAACGACCGGTGTCGGGCAGCGTGGGCATGGCGGGAGTATCGTGATCGCCCCTCGAATCGACAAGCTTGGTTCGCGGGAGCGAAGTGGTAGAATCAGCGGTTTCCAGCCAATCTCCGCCCGAGCCTGACCCTAGCCACGATGTCCGATCCGTTCTCAGCCCGATCCACACTGAGCACCTCCTCTGGTTCCCTGACGTATTTCAACCTCCAGTCCCTCGAGGCGGCGGGGCTCGGAGCGATGGCACGGCTGCCGTTCAGCATCCGCGTGCTCCTCGAATCAGCGCTCCGGAACCTCGACGACTTCATCGTCACGCAGGACGACGTACGCGCGCTCGCCGGTTGGAGCGCCGACTCTGCCAGCGAGGTCGAGATCCCGTTCATGCCGAGCCGCGTCGTGTTGCAGGACTTCACCGGAGTCCCGTGCGTCGTGGATCTGGCAGCGATGCGCGCCGCGATGGAGCGACTCGGCGGCGATCCGAAGAAGATCAACCCGCTCGTGCCCTGCGACCTCGTGATTGATCACTCGGTGCAGGTCGATCACTTCGGCAGTGCCGAGGCACTCCAGAAGAACGTGGCGCGCGAGTTCGAGCGCAACAAGGAACGCTACGAGTTCCTGAAGTGGGGTCAGAAGTCCTTGGCGAACTTCCGTGCTGTGCCGCCGGCCACCGGCATCGTGCACCAGGTCAATCTCGAATACCTCGCCGGAGTCGCGCTGACCAAGGACGTCGACGGGACCACGCAGGTGTTCCCGGACTCGGTCGTCGGCACGGACAGCCACACGACGATGATCAACGGCCTCGGCGTGCTGGGCTGGGGCGTCGGGGGCATCGAGGCGGAGGCCGTGATGCTCGGTCAGCCGGTCTACATGCTGATGCCGGAAGTCGTCGGATTCGAGCTGAGCGGCGCGCTCCCCGAGGGCACCACGGCGACGGACATGGTTCTCCGCGTCGTCCAAATGCTGCGTGAGTTGGGTGTCGTCAGCAAGTTCGTCGAATTCTTTGGCGACGGTGTCCAAAGGATGACGCTCGCCAACCGGGCGACGATCGCGAACATGGCGCCGGAGTACGGCGCGACGATGGGTTTCTTCCCCGTCGACGCGGAGACGATTCGCTACCTGACCCTGACCGGTCGACCGACCGAGCAGGTAGAGCTGGTCGAGAGCTACTACAAGGCGCAAGGGTTGTTCGTGGATGACGAGACGCCGACGCCGGAGTTCTCCGACACCATGCGCCTCGACCTGACCACGGTCGTGCCCGCGCTCGCCGGTCCGAAGCGCCCCCAGGACCGCGTGGCGCTGACCGACATGAAGAGCGAATTCGCGAGCTCGCTGCAGAAGCCGATCAAGGAGCGTGGCTTCAACCTGTCCGACGACGATCTGGCGAAGAACGCGTCCGTAAACGCGCACAGCATCGGTCACGGCGCGGTCGTCATCGCAGCGATCACTTCATGCACCAACACCTCCAACCCGTCGGTCATGATCGCCGCAGGACTCGTCGCCAAGAAAGCGGTGGCGAGAGGCCTCTCGGTACCGTCACACGTCAAGACCAGCCTCGCGCCTGGGTCGCGTGTCGTCACGGAGTACCTCGAGAAGGCGGGACTCGACGGCGCCCTCGACACACTCGGATTCCAGACGGTCGGCTACGGATGCACGACGTGCATCGGCAACAGCGGGCCACTGCCCAGCGCCGTCTCCGCCGCGATCATCGAGAAAGAACTCGTCGCGTGCTCCGTGCTCAGCGGCAACCGCAACTTCGAAGGCCGCGTCAACCCACACGTGAAGGCCAACTACCTCGCGTCGCCACCGCTGGTCGTCGGGTACGCGATCGCGGGCCGTGTCGACATCGATCTGACAACGGAACCACTCGGCGAGGACAGCGAGGGGCAGGACGTTTTCCTCAGGGACATCTGGCCGACGAACGAGGAGGTCCACGGGATCATCGAGGACTCCGTCGCGCCAGAGATGTTCCGCGAGCAGTACGAGAAGGCCGTCGATGGGCCGCAGGCGTGGCAGGACATTCCGGCGACGGCGAGCGACCTCTACGCGTTCGACGCCGACAGCACCTACATCCAGGAACCCCCGTTCTTCCTCGACATGGCGACCACTCCCGGTGCTATCCAGTCGATCGAGAAGGCACGCGTGCTCGTGATGGTCGGTGACTCCACCACCACCGACCACATCTCGCCCGCCGGTGCGATCCAGGCCACTGGCGCTGCCGGCGACTACCTGAAGGCCAACGGTGTCGAAGTCCGAAACTTCAACAGCTACGGCTCGCGGCGAGGCAATGACCGAGTGATGACGCGGGGGACGTTCGCGAACGTCCGACTGCGGAACCAGATGGCGCCGGGCACGGAAGGCAGCATCACCCGTCATCTCCCGTCCGGTGAGCAGATGTCGATCTTCGACGCGGGGGAGCGCTACAAGGAAACGGGAACGCCGTTGGTCGTGTTGGCCGGGAAGGAGTACGGCACTGGCTCGAGTCGAGACTGGGCGGCGAAGGGCACGCTGTTGCTCGGCGTGAAGATGGTGATCGCGGAGAACTACGAACGAATCCACCGCAGCAATCTGGTCGGCATGGGCGTGCTGCCTCTCCAGTACAAGGCCGGCGACACCGCACAGAGTCTCGGCCTGACAGGCGAAGAAGAACTCTCGGTCTCGCTCGACGATTCGCTCACGGCGCGGAGTGAACTAACCATGACCGCAACCCACCCGGAGACCGGAGCGACAACGGAGTTCCAGGTCGTCTGCCGGATCGACACCCCGGTGGAAGTCGACTACTACCGGAATGGTGGAATCCTGCACACCGTGCTCCGGAAGCTACTTGCGACGTAGCGCGGCTGGAGCCCGGGTCAGCGGGTGGAAGTTCGGAATACCTGGATTCTCCGGAGAGTTAGCGGGACTGCCAGGCTATTCGATGCCAGCCCCAAACCCCAGGAGTCCCAGATGTCGGCCAGAGAAGCAGGAATCGGAGTTGTCAGCCTTATCGTCGGCGGAGTGATCGCCGGCCTCACCTGGGCCGCCATCTGTGCGAAGAAAGAGGACACCGTCGACAAGACCGCGGATGACGCCACGGTGGCTGGAACCCAGAACGCGGACGGCTTCTTCACGAATCGACCGGACCGGCTTCTAGGGTACTACCAGCGCGCTTGCCCGTCCCCCAGCGAGACGCTGAGGAAGCTCGGCTACGATTGAGTCAGCGATGCTCTCGACACTGTGCCAGGCACAGCATCGAAAGTCCTAGCCGACTTCCCACGTGTCCGGGCCGTCGAGGAGCGTCTGCAGGTCTTGCTCGCCGCGCTTTTCCTTGGCCGCGTTGATCTGCGCGTTCACCGCCAGTTCGAACGCGGGACGCACCGTGTTGCGGAACACGCCGATCGGAACGGGGAACCTCTCCTCGGACATCGAGGCGAGCGCCATGGCGCGGGCCGGACTCTCGTCCGACTCGTCCCAGACGATCACATCGTCGATGGTGACTCCGTTCTCGCCGATCGTGATCACCTCGGGCCGCATGTCCGCATCGAACCGCAGTCCCTTGTCGTTCTCAGCACCAAACAGCAGCGGCTTGCCGTGTTCGAGGTTGACAGTACGGTCCGCCCGCACGGCCTTGTCGCGGAAGCTGTCGAACGCGCCGTCGTTGAAGATGTTGCAGTTCTGATAGACCTCGACGAGCGCAGTCCCTTCGTGTCCAGCCGCCAGCGTGATGATCTCCTCGAGGTGCGACCCGTACGTGTCGATCGATCGCGCCACGAACGTCGCCCCAGCGCCGAGCGCGAGGTTGACCGGACGCATCGGGTAGTCGACGGACCCCATCGGCGAGGACTTCGTGGTCTTGCCCGCCTCCGACGTCGGTGAGTACTGCCCCTTCGTCAACCCGTAGATGCGATTGTTGAACAGCAGGATCTTCAACCCGACGTTGCGGCGCAGTGAGTGGATGAAGTGGTTCCCGCCGATCGAGAGCGAGTCCCCGTCTCCCGTGACAACCCAGACGTCCAGCGCGGGGTTCGCGGTCTTGACGCCTGTCGCGAACGCGGGTGCCCGACCGTGGATCGTATGGAACCCGTAGGTCTCCATGTAGTACGGGAAGCGACTCGAGCACCCGATTCCGGAGATCACGACCGTGTCGTGGAGGTTCTTTCCCAGCTTCGCGAAGGCAGACTGCACCGCGTTGAGGATGCCGTAGTCCCCGCAACCGGGGCACCAACGGACGTCCTGATCGGACTTGAAGTCCTTCTTCGTAAGAGGCGCACTATTGCTGGTGGCGGTCATCTTTGTGCTCACTCTGTTGTTGTTTGACTATCTCGTCGACACGCGCTGCGAGTTCGTCGCTGTAGAACGGCAATCCCTGCACCTTCGTGAAGGACTTCGCGTCGATGAGGAACTTGCTCCGGATCAGCATGGCGAGCTGGCCGCGGTTCATTTCGGGGATCAAGACCGTCTTGAAGGCTCTCAACAACCCCTCGAGATTCTTCGGGAACGGGTTCAGGTGGCGAAGGATGCAGGCGCTCACGCTCTTGCCACTTTTCCGCAGTCTCAGCACGGCGCCGGTGATCGGCCCGCGCGTCGACCCCCAACCGAGAATCAGCACGTCGCCCGAGGTCTCGCCGAGGAACCACGCATCCTCGATGTCGTCGGCGATGTTCGCGACCTTGTTCTCGCGGACCATCGTCATGTGCTCGTGGTTGTCCGGGTCGTAGCTGATGTTGCCGGTGAGGTCCTGCTTTTCGAGTCCACCGATTCGATGGTGCCGACCCACGGTGCCCGGGATCGCCCAATTGCGCGCGAGCGTCTTGGGATCGCGGGCGTACGGCTGAAACTCCTCACCGTCGGCGGCGTCCGGAACGAAGTTCACCTGTAGATCTGGAAAGTCATCGGCGTTCGGGATCTTCCATGGCTCGGAGCCATTCGCGATCGCGCCGTCGGACAGGATGATGACCGGCGTCATGTACTTGAGCGCGATGCGCACGGCCTCGAACGCGGTGGCAAACGCGTCGCTCGGGCTCGAGGGCGCGAGTACTGGCACGGGAGACTCGCCGTTTCGGCCAAACATCGCCTGCAGCAGGTCCGACTGTTCGGTCTTCGTCGGTATTCCCGTCGAGGGTCCACTGCGCTGCACGTTTACGATGACCAGCGGCAGCTCGGTCATCACGGCCAGCCCGACGGCCTCGGCCTTGAGGGCCAGTCCCGGACCACTCGTCGTCGTCACGCCGATCTTGCCCGCGTACGACGCGCCGATGGCGGCGCACACGGCGGCGATCTCGTCCTCGGCCTGGAACGTGATCACGCCGTGGTTCTTGTAACCACTCATCTGGTGCAGGATGTCGCTGGCCGGCGTGATCGGGTACGAGCCCAGGAAGATGCGCAGCCCCGACTTCTTCGACGCGGCGAGCAACCCGAGGCCGAGGGCCTGGTTGCCCATGATGTTGCGGTAGGTGCCCGAGGGAAGATCCGTGGCCTTCTTGACCTTGTAGGAGTTCGAGAAGAGCCCGGTGATGTCCGCGTAGTTGTATCCCGCCTTGACGACCATCTTGTTCGCCTCGGCGATCTTCGGCTTCTTCTTGCCAAAGGTCTTGTCGAGCGCCTCGAGGGTCGGCTCGACGTCGCGGTTGTAGAGCCAGTAGAGCATGCCCAGCGCGAACATGTTCTTGCACCGGTCCTTGTCGGCCTTGCTGAGCTCGGTCTCCTTGAGCGTCTCGTGCGTCAGCTTCTCCAGATCGACCTCGACCACGCGGTACCCATCGAGCGTGCCGTCCTCGAGCGGGTTGCTGTCGTATTTGGCCTTTCTGAGATCCGATGCCCGGAACCTTGCCGTGTTCATGATCAAGAGCCCATCCTTCGGCAGTTCGCCGATGTGGGCCTTGAGCGCAGCGGGATTCATCGCGACCAGCACGTCCGGGCGGTGACCCGGCGTGTGGATGTCAAAGTTCGAGAATCGCAGCTGGAATGCCGAGACGCCCGGAAGCGTTCCGGCGGGAGCGCGGATCTCCGCGGGAAAATCTGGGAACGTCGCCAGGTCGTTGCCCATGAGAGCCGACGTCCGGGTGAACTGGCTCCCCACAAGCTGCATTCCATCACCGGAATCTCCGGCGAAACGGATGGTGACCTCGTCGAGTTCCTGAACCTTCTTGGCGCCGTCTTGGCCCTTGTCCATCGGTCGTAAGGCGTGCGCATACGCCGGGGGTTAGGTAGGGAGATGGGATCATCCCGCCGGGGACCAGGAGGGGCATCGCGGTAGCCCGGATCGGGATGGGGGAAGGTAGACCCGATATCGGTGTTTTCCAAGCACCGCGGAAGGTCTATCCGCGACTGCCGAGGGACTCTCGACCGCCGGATAACCCGGCCTAGCCCGACATCTTCCGGAACTGCGCCACTCGCTCGACGGCGACAGCCCGGACCTTCTTCATCGGAACGCCGGTGAGGAGTTCCATCATCTCGTCGACGTGGGTCACCGCGTGGATGCTGAACTTGCCCGCGGCGACCGCGGCCACCACTTCGGGATTCAGCATCATGTCGGCGACATTGGCCACTGGCAGAATGACCCCCTGAGTGCCGGTGAGACCGCGAGAACGGCACAACCGGAAGAACCCCTCGATCTTCTCGTTCACTCCGCTGACCGCCTGGATCACTCCCAGCTGGTTGATGGAGCCGGTCACGCCGAACCCCTGATCGATCGGGATGTCGGTCAAGCTCGAGAGCAACGCGCACAGCTCCGCGGACGAGGCGGAGTCCCCGTCCACGCCGCCGTAGGTCTGCTCGAAGCAGATCGTGGCCTGGAGGTTCAGCGGCTCCTCGCTCGCCAATTCCCTGAGAAGGTACCCGTGAAGGATCATGACGCCCTTGTCATGGAGCGGGCCGGACAGGTCGGATTCTCGCTCGATGTTGACGACGCCAGATCGATTCACGGGACCGGCTCCCGTCACGGCCGTAATCCGGCTCGGCTTGCCGAATATGAGCGCATCGCTCTCGAGGACAGTCAGCGCATTGATCTGGCCGACGGTCTTGCCCTTCGACTGCATCAGCAGGTAGCCATCCTTGAAGTCCCGCTCGACGCACTCGCGAGGGAGATCGACCCGATAGGTGCGAGTCTGGATCGCCTGCTCGATGTGGGCGCGGGTGATGATCTTGGCGCCGGAACTCTCACAGATGAAGGAGGCCTCGCGGGCGAGGTCAGCGAGCTCGCCGTAGCGCGCGGTCAGCTTGTCCTTGCGACCGGCGAGCCGGGCGCCGTATTCGACGATGGCAGCATTCGCATCGGCGTTGAACGGGCAGAGCTTCTCCTCCCTTCGAAACCACTCGACGAGGTCGGCGTATCGCCGCATGTTGCCCTTCGTCGCGGGCATGACAGTGTCGAACTCCGCGTGGATCTTGAACGCCTGCAGGAACTGGCTGTCCTCGGTGGCGAGAGTCTCGTAGGCCCCCGGATCTCCGATCAGGATCACCTTCAGGGTGATGGGCACCGCCTCGGGCTGCAGGGTGCCGGAAGTGACTCCGGAGTTCGGATCGAACTCGCGGATCTCGACGCGACCGACCTTTACGGCGCGCTTGAGTTGGGTCCAAACACCCGGTTCGCTCATCAACTCCGAGAGCCGAAGGATGAGATACCCGCCGTCGCTGCGCAGGATCGAACCCGGGTGGAGCTGCCCCAGGCTCGGCGTGTGGCCGTCCCGGGACTGTTCGACGACGCCGAAGAGGTTCGAATAGGTCGGATGGGTCTCGAGGACCACCGGGCACTCGTCGCCGTCACTGGTCTTGATGACGTGGACCTCGACGCCGAGGAATCGCACGGGTTCGCCCCGGCCCGCCGGGGGCGGCGTCGGGTAGGGCGGCTGCGGAAGTCCTTCCGGGGGCGGCGGCTGCGGAAGTCCTTCCGGGGGCGGCGGCTGCGTGCTGTCGTCCGGCAGGTGGTCTTCCGCATCGTGCCGTGGATCACCCGTCACCCACCGATCGAGATCCAGCAGGATGTACTCCTGCAAGCTATCGAGGAATTCAGTGACCTCATCGTGATTCCAACGCCGTCCGAAACTGCGCAGATGGGACCTCAGGACGTGGATCGCGACGTGACGGTCCATCCTGCGGAGCTCTTCGTCCGTATCGTGGGAGATGCGGAGCAGACGCTCGGTGACCTCTTCCAGGCGGTCCATCAACTTGTCGCGCTTGGCCCGCAACCTGAGATACTTGGTGTTGCTGACCTGACCCTGGGCCACCAGGTCGCGGAACGCTTCCAGGTTGACCGCCTCCCCCTCGTAGATCGGATAGATGTCGGCCATCATGCCGCCGCCGGAGCCAGGGAATTGCACGACGGACAAGCCGTCCTTCTTGGCCTGGCGGTCGAGCGCCGCCATCAATCGCTTCTCGCGTTCTTCCGCCGAGCGCAGCACGAGGTCGTGGGACACTCTGTGAGTTCGCGAACGGATCACGCTGCCGAGAGTCTCCTGTAGGACGTGCACGAGTTCGTGCATGTCGTCGCGGAAGTTCGGGCCCTCGCCGCGCGGGAGGGTGATCAGGCGCGGTCGATTGGGCTGCCGGAAGTTGCTCACGAAGACCCGGTCTTCGACGAGTTTCCCCGTCGGCTTCAGACGGCGGATCAGGTCCGTGACCAGGCGCGTGCGCCCGGATCCTGGCATGCCCGAGACGAAGATGTTGTAGCCCGGCGCGTAGAGGGCCAGCCCGGTGCGGAAGGCCGCGATCGGTCGGTCCTGACCGAGCAGGGTGGAGATCCCGTGCTTGCGGCTGCCCGAAGAGATCGGTGGGCATGACCAGCGGAGAGCTGAGGGCGCGAGCAGGGTGCGTTCGCGAACACTCTTCGAGTGTCGCGTCGGACGCAAGCCGACCACCCGCGCCGTCGACGAATCAGGCTCCCGCGCCTTGCCCTTGACAGTCGATTTCTCGACCTTGACCTCTCGAAGCGGCGCGGACTTGCCCGCTGGGCCGCTCTGTTTCGCCGTCGTCTTGCGACCGCCCTTGGCCGCCGGTGTCGGCTTCTTCCGAGAAGGCCTGCGTGACTTGTGTTTCTTTTTCATGTGGTGTGGTGTCTCACAGTTCGGGCTAGGCCCTGGCCACGAGCACTGGGCAAGGTGCAGCTTTGAGAATCTCGCCGGCGGTGCTGCCGAGCAGCGCCCGACTGAGCCCGGACCGACCGTGGCTACGGACGAGAATGAGGTCGACCTTCTGCATGATCGCCTCCTTCAAGATCTGCGCTTCGATCTCTTCGCTGACGGTCGCGTGGCCCCACGCCTTGATGCCCTTCTCGACAGCCTGGTCGACGAACTGCTGCAGGACGGCCTTCGCCTCCTTGACGAGCATCTCGTTGAAGCCTTCCGAACGGTCATGCTTCATCTGCATGCGGCGAATCATCGAAGCGGCGGCGGCGGTGTCGATCACGGCTACGAGGATCAGCTCGGCACCGAGTTGGGCGGCGACGTCGATCGCGTAGTCCACCTCTGGAGGCGCCTCTTCGACCAGCTCGACCGGTACGAGGATTTTGTGGATCACCTTGGCGGACATCGGAGGAAGCTTAACGCTGGCGAACAACCAATCTAGAGTGTGGAAATGGGTACCACACGCCGATCGTTCTATCCTTCGACCATGCGCACGTTTCGCCTGGATCGTCTCGTCCTTTGGCTCGCCCTGCTCAGCCCCTGCGCGGCACAGGGCGGCTGGACCCCGCTGGGAGGCAAGGATCTGGCTGCGTGGCGCAATCCGGCAGCATGGAAAATCGTCGGTTCTGCGGCAAAGGCCGGGAAGGATGGAAGGAAGCTCGAATCCAGCCCCGGAGAGGGGGTCCTGATCAATGGCGCCGGTCGGACGCGCAACCTGCTGAGTGTCGCGGAATTCGGCGACATCGTCGCGCACATCGAGTTCATGGTGCCCAGGGGTTCGAACTCGGGCATCTACTTCCAGGGTCGCTACGAGGTGCAGATCCTGGACAGCTGGGGGGTGGCGAAACCCTCGTTTGGTGACTGCGGCGGCATCTACCAGCGGTGGAAGGCGGGCAAGGGCTACGAGGGTCATCCCCCCCGCGTCAACGCGAGTCGAAAACCCGGCGAGTGGCAGGCCTTCGACGTGATATTTCGCGCTCCGAGATTCGATGCGGGCGGGAAGAAGACCGAAAATGCGCGATTCGTCCGCGTCGAGCTCAACGGCGTGGTGATCCACGAGAACGTCGAGGTGACGGGGCCGACGCGGGCCGCGGCACTGGGCGGCGACAAGCCGCGAGGGCCGCTCATGTTCCAGGGGGATCATGGACCGGTGGCGTACCGGAACGTGCGCGTGCGGAAGGCGGCCAAGGCGGACATGAGACGGCGGCTCTGGGTGTCGACGGAGGCGCATGTCATCGAGAAGGTCGAGGGATTCGAGCTGGTCGTGGATCCAAGGTTGCGCGAACAGGAGAAGCTGCACGGGAGGACGATGCAGGAGGTGCGGAGTCAGCTGTACCAGATCACGCGCAAGGTCCCGGCGGCAGCGCTCGCGAAGCTGCGCAAGGTCCGGATCTTCATCGAGAACCGGAGTGACACGCGGTGCATGGCCTACCACCCGTCACGACGGTGGCTCGAGCAGCACAACATGAACGCGGACCTCGCGCTCTGCGTGGAGCTCGGCAATCCGAAGGCCTTCCTCGCGTGGACGAAGGCACAGCCGTGGATGATCTTGCACGAGCTGGCCCATGCGTACCACCATCAGTTCTTGAAGGGTGGTTTCGGGAACGCGATCGTCCGGGCGCACTTCGAAGCCGCGAGGAAGGCGAAGATCTACGAGAACATCCTGCACATCAACGGTGGGAAGGTGAGGGGGTACGCGCTGACGAACCACAAGGAGTACTTCGCGGAGACGAGCGAGGCCTACTTCGGCACAAACGACATGTACCCGTTCGTGCGCAGCGAACTGAAGGTCCACGACCCCGAACTGTTCCGCGCCTTCCGCACACTCTGGGGCAAGTAGGGGATCTACTGGGAGTCGAAGAGGGCGGCGGTCTTATCGTTCAGGGGGACCCAGAACGTGTAGATGCCGAGTCCCGTGCCAATCGGGAAGAGGTTGCTGCACCGCAACACTGCGCGAACGGCGGTGTCCAGATCGATGCGATGGCCGATCGAGACGTAGATCGGGTTCACACCATCCCTCGTGCGAACGACAGACTCGGAAACCGTGCGATCGAGGCCATGCAGTCCGCCGACTACCGCTCGAACACGACCCGACCATCGACGATCGTCAGATCCGCGACCGTCTTCAAGATGTCGCCTGGTTCACACTCGAGGATGTTCTTCGACAACACTGTCAAGTCCGCGAGCTTGCCGACCACGAGCGTGCCCTTGATGTTCTCCTCGAAACTGACGTAGGCACTCCCCCACGTATAGGCCTTGAGCGCGTCGGTGACGGAAAGCCGCTCGTCGGGGAACCACCCAGCCGCAGGCTTGCCCGTAATCGTCTGCCTCGTGACCGCCGCGTAGATCCCGAGCATCGGATTGATCGGATACGACGACGCCGACGTCCTTCACCCACTCGACGAACTCCGCCTGGGTCGTGGTCGTCATGATGTTGAACTCGAGGAATCGAGCCGCGGACGCGAAGTGCACGTGGTTGTCGTTGAACCCGGGCACGACCAGTCGACCGCGGAGCGGGATCACGCGGGTCTTCGGGCCGCGCAACCCCAGCATCGACTCGGTCCCGCCCACCGCGAGGATCAGGTTGCCCCGCACGGCGACTGCCTGTGCGGGCGTTTCGCCGCCGCGGTACACGACTCCCCCGTAGAGGATGAGATCCGCCTTGGGCTTTTGGCGTTCCTGGGCGACGAGACCCGATGCCGTCAGCGCGAGCGCGAGGAGGCTGAATCGCATGCCGGCATCCTATTGCGGCACCGGGGAGCTGTCTCGGCGGCTGCCTGCGCAGAACCGTCAGGTGCCTGACACCAGCCCCCCATCGACGCTCAGGACGGCTCCGTTCACGAAACCCGCCTGCTCGGAGGCGAGGAACAAGTACGCCGCAGCAACTTCCTCAGGACGGCCCAGACGTCTCACGGGCGTGCGCTCGGCCATGAGCGCGAGCACTTTCGCGGGGACGGCCAGCGCCATCTCCGTCTCGATGAATCCCGGGGCGATGGCGTTCGCGGTGATGCCGTGCTTGCCGAGTTCGCGCGCCCAGACCTTCGTCATGCCGATGACGCCGGTCTTCGCCGCCACGTAGTTTGTTTGGCCGAAGTTGCCGTAGAGCCCGACCACCGAACTCGCGCTGACGATGCGCCCGTAGCCGCGCTCGACCATGTGCGGGACGACGCTCTGCGTGCAGAGGAACACGCCCTTGACGTTGACGGCGATGACGGCGTCGAAGTCCTCTTCACTCATCATGTCGACGACCTCCCCGTCGACGACCTTGACGAGTTGGGCGTCTCGCACGATTCCAGCGTTGTTGATCAGGATGTCGATCTGGCCGTACCGATCGAGGGTCGCGGCGGTCGCCGCTCCGACCTGCGAGCCATCGGTGACATCGACGGCGCAGCCGAGCGCGTCGGGGAGCGCCTCCGTCACGAGATGCACTTCGTCAGCATCACGGTCCCAGAGCGCGACGGCGGCACCGGACTCGGTCAAGGCCTCGGCGACCGCCCGACCGATACCCTTGGCGGCCCCGGTGACGACGGCGACGCGGTCTTGAAAATCCAGGTTCACGTGGCGGGTGATTGTCGTCGCCGACAGGGGAAAGTAGAAGCGGCCAGATCGGAACTCGTCCGGTCTGGCCGCTGCCTCCCGCCTTCGCCAGGCGGCGATGTCTGGAGCTACCTGTCCTTCTTGCGGCGGCGCAGCTGCTCCTTCGCCTTCTGCAACTCCCTCAGGGCCTTCTCCAGCTCCGCGAGCGGCTTGCGCAGTTCCATGACGTGCTGCTCGGAATCGGTGCGACGACCTCGCTCGTTGCGCTCCCGCTCGCGTTCGCGGCCATCATTCTTCTTGGCCCGTTCCGCGGTTGCGTAGAACTGTTTCCCTAGCTTGATCACGACCTCCGCGTGCTTCCCCTTCTGGCCACTCAGGATCTCACCGGCCATGAGCAAATGCTTCGCGGTCGCCATCCGGCTCGGCGCATCCTCGTACACCTTCTGCGCCTTCTTGTTGCGAACGCCCTTCAACCGGAGGCTCAGGGCTTGCGATGCACGGTGCAACGACTCTGCCGCATCGCCTCGCTCCGCCTTCTTGAGAACGCCAACGCTGTAGTTCATGATCTCGAACTGCTGCGCGGCAACCTGGCGCTCGGTGAGCTTCTTCTTGGTGTTCTTGGTGTTCTTGGGCTGTTGCTTCTGGCGCACGCGGCCTTCCCGCCTCTCGTCGCGCCCCCGGTCGCCGCGGGCCAGGATCTTCCGCAGTTTCCGCGAGTACATGTTGAGCTTCTGGGCCTGCGCGGACTGGCCAGATTCCTTGAGAGCGCCGACCGCACGCTCCAGGTGCTTCCACAACCCGTTGTATTCATCACGACGGCGATCGCGCTCGTTCTTGCTGCGGCCTTCGCCATTCCGGTTCGAGACCGCCGCCAGCCTCTTCGTGAGTGCGCTCGCGTCCGACAGCAGCTTCCGGGCCTGCTCGTGACGACCTTCCACCACCAGCTTCTCGGCCTGGTTCGTCAGCGAGTGGATTCTCTTCTTCGCCGCCTCGAGTTCGTCGTTCTGGGCGGTGGCGGTGGCGACGAAGACCGCCAGAGCCATCACGAGCAGGGCGGATAGTCGTTTCATCGTGGTTCTTCCTCGGAAAGGGGGAGCAGTGCGTGCGTCGCGCCGATGCGAACGCGAGACGATACCTTGGGGAGGCTCACGCCCCGTGCTCCATCGGGTGGTTCAGCGGCGCAGCTTGACGACCGGAAACGGTCACCCGAAATCGCCCGAACAAGAAACAGATGTAATCGCTAACATCCTGGATTGCGGCCCCCGCGACCGGTTTCGGCGAAGTGTCCGGCTTGGGGCACTACCCTTCCCCACTATCATCACCCTTCCCCACTAACATGAGTTCCACGCCCGCGCCCGGTCCTCTCCTCGCTGTCTGGGGAGTCCTGCTCATGCATACCCCCGTCGGTGCACAGAGCCCCGGCTTCTGGGAAGCCCGACCCGCGTTGAACTCCGCCCGACAGGAACTCGCCGCTGCGGTACTCCAGGGCCGCGTCTACGCCGCCGGCGGGTTCGGGTCCAATCGGGCCCCGCTCAGGACCGTCGAACGGTTCGATCCGATCGCCAAGAAGTGGTCGTTCGTCGCCAACCTCCCGACGACGCTGCACCACTTCGGGATGGCGCCTGTCGGCGGCAAGCTCTACGCGATCGGTGGGTACGTCTCCGGATTCTCGGGGACGGACAAGTGCTGGTCCTACGATCCCGCGACGAACAAGTGGAGCGCCATCGCCAGCCTCCCGCGGGCGCGCGGTGGACTCGTCGCCGTGGCGCTCGGCGGCAAGATCTACGCGATTGGAGGTGTCGTGCCGCGGGTCGGCGTCGTGGCGGATCTCACCGTGTACGACCCCGCGACGAACAAGTGGGCGACGCTGACTTCGATGGCGTTTCGCCGGGAACACCTGGCGGCGGCAACGCTCGGCGGCAAGCTCTACGCCGTCGGCGGTAGACGCGGGGGAAACTTCGCCTATCTGGAGGAGTATGACCCGGCCACGAACAAGTGGACGCGGCGCAAGGACATGCCGACCGCGCGGGGCGGGAACGGGGCGGCGATCCTGAACGGCAAGCTGGTGGTCGTCGGCGGCGAGTCACCCGGCATTTTCCCGCAAGCGGAAGAGTACGACCCGACGACGAACACGTGGCGCAGCCTGGAACGCATGAGAACCGGCGTCCACGGGATCTACCCGGTGTCGTTCGGCGACGAGATCGTGGTCGTCGGCGGCGCGACGGTCGCGGGCTTCGGCGCGGTCAACATCGTGCAGTCGCTGCGGCTGCACCCCGATGGCGTCGATCCGTACGGAACCGGCACGCCGTCGTGCAACGGCACGCTGACGGTCTACGTCAGCCACCGCCCCGTCCCCAGCGAGCCCAGGTTCTCGTTCCTCTCGGATGGACTTCCAAGAAGCACGTTCGGAATCTTCGCGTTTGGGGTCGGTGCCGACACCGCTGGTTCGACGATCTTGGGATTCCGGACCCACCTGGATCTCGCCAAACTGATCATTCTCCTCCCGATGAGCAGTGACGCGGCGGGTCGAAACGTCTTCAAAGTCCCACTCCCCGCTGGCACGTCGGGAATCCACGACTACATTCAGTTCCTGTGGGCGAACAATTCAGGCTGCGGCGGCGCAGGAACGACGAGCACGTCGCGAGGATTGAGCGTGCGCATCCGATGACAACCGCGATGCGGACCGGGATCGCCCTCGGGTTGCTCGGATCGCTTCTCGGTTGCATGTGCACGCCGACGGCAGGCCCCGACGGTTGGATCGACCTGTTCGACGGACAGAGTCTCGCGTGCTGGAAGGTCACCGACTTCGCCGACCACGGCGAAGTCCGAGTGGAGAAGGGCGCCCTCGTCCTGAAGCCAGGGACCCCGTTCAGCGGCGTGACTCTCGACGGCGCAGCCTTTCCGACCTCCGACTACGAGATCGAACTGCGTGGCGCCAAGGTCGACGGTGACGACTTCTTCTGCGCGCTCACGTTCCCGGTCGGAGCGAGCCACTGCACTCTCGTCCTCGGAGGCTGGGGCGGGCAACTCGTCGGTCTTTCGTCGCTGGACGAGATGGACGCGTCCGAAAACCCGACGACGGAATTCATGGACTTCGAAAAGGGCCGATTCTATGACGTGCGCATTCGCGTCACTACCAAACACATCACGGCGTGGATCGGCGACAAGAAGATCATCGACCAGGATATTCGTGAGCACACCGTGTCCGTGCGTTGGGAAGTCGAGCCATCTCGACCACTCGGGATCGCTTCATTCGAAACCGAAGCTGCGTACACGAGGATTCGCTACCGCTCCGTTCACTAGCCCGGACCATTCTGTTCCTCTCGGTCGCCCCCATGACTGACCGCGACCAACTCTCACTCACCTCCCGCCTGCTCCGCGATCTCGGTCCGGAACACGGCGATGGTCTGCGGATCGGCGGCGTGTCGGCGGAGGAGATCGCCGAGCAGTTCGGGACGCCGTGCTACGTCTACGACGCGGAGCTGCTCCGTCGACGTTGCGCGGAGGTGACGAGGTCACTCGGCGTCGACGTCCTGTTCGCGATCAAGGCCAATCCCTGCCTCGCGGTCGGACAGGTTCTCGCTGACGCGGGCGCCGGAGCTGACGTCGCTTCCGCTGGCGAAGTACACGTCGCGATGCGCGCAGGTTTCGCGAAGGAGAAGATCCAGTTCGCCGGACCGGGGAAGACGCGCGCGGAACTGAGCCTCGCGGTGGACCGCGGCGTCGGAACGATCAACCTCGAGTCGGCATCGGAGTACGAGACGCTGCTGAGGATCGTGCGAGAGCGCAAGCCCGAGTCACCGCCGGCGGTCGCGATCCGGATCAACCCGACCATCGGCGTCGCCGGCGCCAGGATGCGGATGGGTGGCGGTTGTTCGAAGTTCGGCGTCGACGTCGAAGACGTGACGGCCCTCGCTCGCCGCATCGTGGACCACGGCGTCGTCTCCCTGGGTGGGTTGCACTGCTACCTGGGGACCCAGGTGTTCGACGCCGACGCCTGGCTCGACAGCGTGCGCGGCTTGTCGGACTTTGCCAGCGAAGTCGAGACCTCGCTCGGCGTCAAATTGGATTCGTTGAACCTCGGCGGAGGCTTCGGCGTGCCGTGCTTCGAAGGCGACGCGGAGTTCGATCTCGATGCTGCGGGCGACGGACTGCACGCGTTGATGGATGGTGACCGACGGTACTTCGTGGAGCTCGGTCGCTATTTGACTGCTCCATCCGGCGTCTACCTCGCCCGGGTCGAGCACATCAAGGAGTCAAGGGGCAAGCGGTTCGCCGTCTTGGACGGCGGCATGCACCACTTCGGGGCAGCGACTGGGATCGGCGCTGTGATCCGCCGACCGTTCCCGATCGTCTCGGCGACCGCGCCGTTCGAATCGGGAGAACCCCAAGTCGTGTGCGGTCCGCTGTGCACCCCCGCGGATGAGTTCGCCTCGACCGCGAGCCTACAGCGATTGGCGGTCGGAGATCTCGTCGCGATACTCGCGGCGGGAGCGTACGGACTGACGTTCTCACCGGTACTGTTCCTCAGTCACCCCACCCCCGCCGAAGTCCTGGTCGACGCCGGCAAGGCGCACCTCGTTCGGCAACGCGGTCGCGCGGAGGACGCCCTGCGCGGTCAGTTCCTGCCGGGGGAGGCATGATACTCCGCTCCCGCCTGCACGCCGCCGCCACGGGTCGAGAGGAGTCGATCGCGATTTCGCGAGAAGAATTGGCCTGGACGTTCGGCGAACTTGAACGGTGGACGAACACGCTGACGATGCGACTGTCGAACGCGTCACGACCGCCGAAGATCGCGGCAGGGCTGCCCGGCGGTCCTGAGTTCTCCGCATTGCAGTTCGCCTGCGCCGCGGCGAACACCCTGTTCGC
The DNA here is from genome assembly GCA_964469555.1 of uncultured candidatus Brocadiaceae bacterium. Classification (GTDB taxonomy): domain Bacteria; phylum Planctomycetota; class UBA1135; order UBA1135; family UBA2386; genus CAYYAQ01. The sequence continues at coordinate 53,167 of CAYYAQ010000004.1, forward strand.
ACCAGTGCCTGCACGCGCGACGCAGCGGGAGTTGCGCCACATCCTACAGCTCGTGCCGTACGACTTCGTCGTCGTTCCCGACAGGGCGGGCGGCGAGCTCTACGGAAAGGCGGGCGCTCAGACGATCTTGTTCGAAGAGCTCGCGCGGGGCGAACGACTCCCCCCGTCGCGTGAAGACGCCGCAGACCCGCGCTTGCAGAACGCGCGACTTCTGCAGTTGACATCCGGATCGACGGGCAAGCCGCACGGGGTGTTGTTGACCGAGGACAACCTCCTCGCGAACCTCGACCAGAACGAGGACTTCCTCGCGGGATTCGCGGACCAACACGTGTTCTGCCCCCTCTTCCAGAATCAGGCCATGGGCGGCGCCATCGCGCTCGAGCATCTCTGTTCGGGATCACCGGTCCACTTCGCCAACCGCTTCGACCCGGCCTCGGACATCGCACGCATGGCCGAACACGGCTGCACCGGGTTGTGGACGAGTCCGCACTACGCGCACTTGCTGCTGCGACTCGGACTCCTGCAGCAAGGGCAACTGCCCGCCATGCGCGACCTGACGCTCGGCACGGCAACGGTTTCTTCGGGCCTCGTGAGCGATCTGCAGCGCGCGTTGCCGGAAGCGCACATCCACATCCGCTATGGCATCGCGGAGGCGCACGGCCCCATCGCGCGGCTCACGCTACACCCGGGTGAGGAGCTGCCCGGCACGGGCGTCGTGGGCGTTGGGGTGCACGGCGTCGAGGTCCGAGCGGACGGCGAGCTCCTGGCCAGGGCCCCTAGTGGTGCGGAGTTCGGTCTCGGTGACGACGGCGCACTGCGTTCCCTGCGGCGGGATGGTGGTTTCCTTTCGACGGGAGATCTCGCCGAAGTCGGCGCGGACGGGACCGTGAGGCTGTTCGGCAGGAAGGCCCTGACTCTCAACGTACACGGCCACCGCGTCGACCCCGCGGAGATCGAGATCCTGCTGCGCGAAATCCCTGGCGTGGGCGACGCGGTGGTGCTCGGCCTCGTGCCCGGGGACACAACCAGCAGATTCGAAGACGAGCGCATCGTCGCATGTCTCGAACCGGTGCCGGGCCAGACGTGTCCCGAATCGTCCCAGCTGCAGGCGGCATGTGACGACGGACTCTCGCCGCACAAACTGCCGAGTCAGTACGTCACCTTCGAGCGCCTGCCTCGCACGCCGAGCGGCAAGCCCGATCGTCAAGCGCTGCGCGAACTCCTCTCTTCCCAGTCCCAGGCCCGCGGCTAACCGTTGAACGAAGATCTGCAGACCAGGATCGCGGACCTCGTCGCCCGCATCATCGTGGAGAGCACCGGTCGTACCCTGGCTCTCAGTCCCGATGACCCACTGGTCAGCTCCGGCTACTTGGACTCGATGTGCATGGTAAACCTCGTGATCGCCATGCAATCCGAGCTGGGAGTCGACCTCGACGTCGCCGACATGAGCGTCGACAACTTCGAAACCGTGCGCGCGATGACCGCGCTCCTCGAACAACGGCGGTGAACGAAAACGGTCGATACCGTGCCAGGCGCGGGATCGACCGTTTTCTGCGTCGCTGGGGCGCGGAGTATCAGCGCGGTCGGGGGTCGTCGCTGATCTTGAAGGAGGCTTCCTTCGTCTTGCCGTCCGCAGTGACCAGGACCTTGTAGGTGCCGGTGGTTCCGCCGCCGCGACCGAAGCGACCGCCGCGGGAACGGCTGGAACCGGTCCTCCCGGTGCCACCAGTACGCGGGTTGGGACGACCATCCCACTCGACGCGGTTCAGACCGGCGACGGCCTTGACCTTGATGTCACGAATCACCTTGTCCGTCGCATCCTTGATCTGGACCTTCAGCTCGCCGGGAACCTTCTTCAGGTTGAAGAAGATCTGCGTCGAGCGCACCGGGATCTGGCCGGTGAAGCGGCTGGCACCACCCGAACTACCGCGACTGGAACCGCGGCGCCAGCGGATCACCTCGGACGGCTTGAACACCGCGAGGTCTTCGGCCACCGCCTTCGCTGTCATCTGGCGCACGGGCGCGATGTCAATGCTCCACAGACTGCGTCCGTGGGTGGCGATGACGATATCGCCACACGTCGCGTGCTGCGCGATCTCGTGGACCGCTACCGTCGGCAGGTTGTTGTGGAAGCGCGTCCAATCCTTGCCGCGGTTCAGCGAGATGTAGAGCCCGAACTCCGTCCCGACATAGAGCAGGTTCTCGTTCACCCGGTCCTCACGGACGACGCGCGTCGAACCGCGAGGGAGGTTGCCGCGAATCGAAGACCATGTCTGGCCGAAGTCCTCGCTGACGAGAACGTAGGGATCGTCGTCGTTGGACCTGTGCCCGTCGACAGTGACGTAGACTCGACCTTCCTTGTGGCGCGATGCCTCGATCCCGCTGATCCACATCGGCTTCTTGACGATGTCGGTGAACGGCACGCCGGCAGCGCTCGAATCGTCCGAAGGCGCGCCGCCATTCTTGGCTCCATCGCCTTCGTCCACAGCGATCGCTTTGCGGAGGTTGACCCATTCGTGGTCGCCCTTCTTCGTCATCCAGAGGCCACCGTCATCCGTCCCGGCGTAGAGCACGTCTGCGTTGATCGGCGACTCGGAGATCGCAGTGCCACTGCCGCGCGAACCCGTGGTGATCTCGGGTGAGATCGACTTGAGGTTCGTGCCTCGATCCAGCGACCGGAACACGCGGTTGCCCACGTTGTAGTAGATCTTCGAGTTGTGGCTCGAGAGGATGAACGGCGTGCGCCAGTTGTACCGGTAGCGACGCGGACTCGACGCGCCGCGCTGTGCGCCACGACCTGCCGGAGGACCACCGCGTTGGCGATTGCTTGACGACGCAGGTCGGATCGACCCGGACTCGCGGGTGCGCAGGTTCGTGCGCCGCGTCGCACCGTTCTGGCTCTCGAAGTAGATCAGGTCCGCGTCGTTGGGATCGACGATCGCGAGGAATCCATCCCCACCACCGATGCGGATCCAATCCTCGTTGATCGCGCCACTACCCGTCGATCCGCGGTGCGGTGCGCCCCACGTGCCGTTGTCCTGCAGGCCACCGTAGACCGAGTAGTCCCGTCGCGGCCCGATACCGACGTGGTAGAACTGGCCGATGGCCATGTGGTTCTTGTGTGCCCACGTCTTGGCGCGGTCGTAGCTCACGTAGAGCCCACCGTCACAACCGAGGATGAGGTGATCGCTATCGTTGGGATCGATCCACAGTGCGTGGTGGTCGGCATGCACGCCGCGGAACGGACCCGACGTGAACGTGTCTCCACCGTCGACCGACTTCGCGCCCGAGATCCCGAGCACGTACTGGAACTTCGTGTCGTTGGGATCGACGCGAAACTGGCTGAAGTACATCGGTCGCGGATCGAAGCTGTTGATCCGCTTCCAGCTCGTACCACCGTCGTCCGAACGGAAGATCCCGCCGTGCTCGTATCCGTGCTTGCCCTGGAAACGCTGCAGGTTCGCGCCCTGTCCACCGAGACGGCCCGTGTAGCGCACCGTGCCACCGTAGGTCCGACCACCCGAAGTGCCGCCGCGAGATCCACGTCCACGCCGACTGCGTCCGCCCTGCGAGGAGGTCGGCGCCTTCGCCAGCTTCATGCTGATCTTCGCCCTCTTTCCGGCGCGCTTGTAGAAGACCTCGATGGTCGCGCCGACTTCGAACTGGCAGATGCTCTCGATCACCTTGCTCGCGCCCTTGAAGGCCTGGCCATTGACCTCGAGGATCACGTCGCCCTTCTTCAAGCCCGCTTCCGCGGCCGGGCTCTTCTCTGGAACCTGAGCGACCGTCGCCCCCTCCTTGGAGTCCGCGACGATGATGCCGCTCCATCCGACGTTCTCGCCGGGCTTGCCCATCATCTCGCATTCGACGATCGCGAACACGACGTCGGGGTTCTTGCGGAAGTAGTCGATGCCGACACGACCAAGGTTGTTCGTAGGCAGACCCTTAGTCAGTTTCTCGAAGGTCCGCCCGCCGTCCTTCGTGCGGTAGATGCCGCTGCCGGGAGCGATCTTCTTCGCCGGACTGTTCGTGTCGAACCCATCGCGCTGGCGTTCGTACGTCGCGAAGATCAGGGTGTTGGGATCCTGCGGATGCATGTTGATCGCGATGACGCCGGTCTTCTCGTCCACGTAGTGGATCTTCTCCCACGTCTTGCCCCCATCAGTCGTCTTGTAGAGGCCACGGTCTTCGTTCTCTCCGTAGAGACGACCGAGCACACCGACGTAGACGACATCGGGATTCGTCGGGTGCACGACGATCGAACCGATCTGGAACGACTCCTTGAGCCCCATGTTCTTCCAGGTCTTGCCACCGTCGGCGGACTTGTAGACTCCGTCACCGTAGCTCACCGAGTTGCGCGGGTTCTCCTCGCCGGTCCCGACCCACACGATGTTCGAGTCGCTCGGAGCGACGCACACGGCGCCGATCGACACCACCGTCTCCTTGTCGAACTGATGCTCGAACGTGATGCCGTTGTTGCTGGTCTTGAGCAGACCGCCCGACGCCGTGGCCGCGTAGAAGATCTTCGGGTCCTTCTCGAAGACGGAGATGTCGGTGATCCGCCCACCCATGGTCGAAGGTCCAAGGGAACGCCATTGGAACTTCTGTACCCATGCCGAAGACGAATCCGACTTCTCTTGGGCCGGAAGGAATTGGGACAGGACCGCGACCGGGAGAGACAGGCCGATCAACAGACGGAGGGCGGTGTGCTTCATGGGGCTGATTTCCAAACGAGTGTTGCGAGGGAGAAGGGGAGGCGGCGCGGCCAGTCAATTCGACCCCACGCGTCACCATAGGGTCCGGACCTTCTGCGGACCACTCTAGGACACTGCGAGGCCGATCGATGCACCTGTGAGCGTCCCAAATCCGTATCCGAGGCCGTGTCCGTGGGATGAGATGGCAGCGAAAACAGCTTGCGCTCGGTAGTTCAGCCTCGAAACTGACTCGGAAACACAGGAACGACAAGGACACGTGATGCGAAACCGCGTCCCCCACCTTCTCCTCCTCTCCATCCTCTCCATCCTCGCCATCGTTGCCGGCTGCAAGGGACCAAACTCGGCGAACTCGAGGACCGCCAAGCGAGCCTTCAACCCACCGATCACCGCGCAGAACGACGTTCTCAAGGTCGAAGTCCGGAAGCTGCATCACAAGAAACGGAGCTTGCGAGTCTGAATGAACCTCGAGAACAAGACGGACGACAAGCTCGAGATGCGCTACTCGGACATCCGGGCGACGGCGAGAGGGAGAACTGTCCGCGGCGCGCTGCGCGTGCCCTTCGTCAGGGTGACAAGGGGCTTCAGAATGGACCCGAAGTTCTACAAGACGATCAGCCAGCCGATCGAGTTCCTGGACCTGCCACGCATGCAGGACGTGGTGATCACGGTCACCAACGTTCGGGTGGATGGAAAGGGAAACGCGCCGGACCTCACCGTGACCGTGCCGGTTCGCAATCCTCCGGAGAAGACGAACTGAGGGGAGTCGACTGACTACTTCTCGAGTTCGACCTCGAGTGCCTTGAGCCGGGCGACGTCGGACTCGAACCCCAGGCCGGGGAGTCCCAGACCGATGCGCACCTGGTCCCGCGCGTCATCGGCGCTCGCCTCGCGCACCGATTCCGCCAGCATGAGGTGCATCGTCGGTGTCGGAAGCACCGAGGACCTCAGCTGCTTCAGGACGATCGGCTTCAGTTTCGCCCAGTCCTTCTGCTCGTAGTAGATCCTGGCCAGCGCGACGAGCGCCGTCGGTTGGTCGCGATGCGGATCGCAGTTGCAGCACGACTCGAGCGCCTCGAGTGCTTCCGACTGCTTGCCTGCTTTCAGCTGCAGACTCGCGTATTGCCACCAGTACCCTCCCGTCGTGGAGTAGTCGCGCGCGTTTTGCCGGACCCGCTCGATGTCGGCACTCTGCCCCGCGAGGGCGAGCTCGACGTACTCGCGGTAGTCGGGCCGCAGGGTGAATATCGCTTTGACGGGATCCCCGAAGTGCGCCGTGTACCGAGGATCGAAGAACTTGATGGCCTTGACCACTGTCGCTGGATCTCGATCCTTGGCCATCTCGGGCCGCAGCCGCCAGATGACGTTGCGCAGCTGCTCGAGCTGATTCAGCAAGTACACCGCAGCCGTCGCCACGGCCTCGCCTTTCGCCCCCATCTTCGCGAGCTCTTCATGGCTCGCGGTGCGCACCTCCTCGAACGAGGGGAGGCCACCGCTCAGCAGCGGCTTCCACTGTTCAGGATTGGGAACCCCGAAGAACCAAACCAATTCGGTATTGCCCTTTGCATCCGTGACCGGCCCAAACGCGCCGTTGGCGAACAACCGCGTGACGCCGACGTCTAGCCACGCGGGGTAGTCGCCGTGGTACATGTCGTGCATAATCGCGCGCGCGATGTCACGGATGAGATCCTGCCCAACACCGCCGTCGACCAATGGGTTCCCGCTGGCGTGAACGTAGATGCTGCGCTCGTTTGCCACGAACGCGCTCTTGCCCTGCGCGGGTTTGGGACAGTACTTCTCGAAACTCTCCGCGTCGTGGAGAAAGTAGATGATGAGCGGAACCGCGTTGCGGTTGAACAGGTGCTTGTCCTTGAACACCTTGACGACATATTCGATGTAGCCGCGGTAGTTCCTCTTGACGACCGGATGGAATCTTCGATCGATGTGGAGGGCGCCGTCCGGGATCATCAGGAGCTTCTCGCTGTGGCCATCGGCGACCCATGCGCGTCCGCCGACCATCGAATCCGAACACTGACCGAGGAGCAGCAACGGTCCCGAGATGACCGTGCAGGCGAGGAGTCCAACGAGTCGGGAATTCAGTCTCTTGCGGCTCACTGTGCGACGTGTGATCAGGGTCTTCGAGACCGGCAACGATAGCCGAGGCGAACGCATCGACGAGTCGTCTAGCAAAGGAACTCCATGATTTTCGCGCGACGGCGCTACTTGCCACGCTGTTGCTGCGCCTTCGCACGCTCCTTCGCGGCAAACTCATCCAACGCGACCTTGAAGCGCATCAGAAGGTCATCGACGTATTGAGCCCGCACCGGGTCTCCGGCTTCGCGCAGACACTGACCGTAGAACTTGTAGATCCCCGAGAAGTCGCTCCCAACCATCGCCGCTTCGCCGGGATTCGCGATCGGTCGGTCCGGCCCGATCTGCCGAAGGTAGTCAGGTTCTGTCGCAAAGAGTGATTCGAAGACCTCGATCGCGGCCTTGGAATCACGTCTCGTCCGCGCCTCGTTGATCCGCGGGAGGTAGTAGTCCCGGATCGACATGTCGTAGCAACCCGCGGCGACGACCGCCCGATCCTTCAGAAGATCGCGAGACATCAACAGGACCAACAACCCCAAAGCCACGGCGTACCGCGTCGCGAGCCGAGAGTGCCGGGCGATGAACCACTGTACGATCTGGACAACCGCGAACGCCGCGAATGGCATCGTCGCCATCATCATGGGCACGCGGAATCGCGAGAGCGTGTAGAACACGACCATCGGAGCGATGCTGCAGATGAAGTACCAGATCCAAGTTCCGACCGGGCGACGTTGCGCCACCGCGATCACGCTGCCGATCACAGCCGCAGGCAGGACCCAAAGTGCGTCAACGAAGTGGCGACCGATCGTCAGAACGACGGAGTGGATGCACGAGTAGTAGTAGTTCGTGTTGTTCGGCAGCTCGTACCAGTGGAAGATCAGAGCGAACTTCTGCCAGAGCAACCCGAGATAGCCGAAAAAGCTCTCGTGTAACGCGAGCGTCGCACCGACCACGGACAGGAGCGATCCGTGGTAGTCGTGCATGATCTTCGCGATCTCGACAGTCGTCTTGTACGGATACCATCCTAACACCGGGTTCGAGCCCGGCACGTTTGCTCCAGCGAACGTCACGGCCCCCACGCTCGTGAGACTGAAGAGCGGGGCCCCCACGTAGTAGTTGCGGATGAACACCGGCAACAACACGAGCAGCGCGCCCACCACGATCCACGCAACTTGCTTCATCACGGTAGAGAGCTGCTTGCGCTGGGGCCAGAAGATCGCGACCACCATCCCAATTGCAAACACCAGGAATGTCGACTTCAGCGTTGTCGCGACGCCGATCACGCAGCCGAACCCGAACGAACCGAGTAGTCCCAGAGACCCGGAGGAATCGCACCGGTTCTTGGCAACCTGTCCGCAAAACAGCAGCAGCACCCCCATCATCGTGATCAGCGAGGTCCGCAGCAGCGTGACCTCGTAGTGGATGAGCGGCCCCCACCACATCGCGAGAATTGCCGTGAGCACAGCGACCAGATCCCCGAACATCCGCCGCGACACCAGGAACAACAGCAGGATGGTCACGATCCCGCCGAGCATCTGCACAGCGTAGACAAACCTGGCATCCGGGGATCCGCAGATCGTGTAGATGGCCGCGATCATGTAGGCGTACAGAGGCTCCTGATGGAAACGTGTCCCGAGGTACCACTCGTCCCACAGCTTCTTCGTGGATGACCCCGCTTCCTCTGGACTCAGCTCTTTCGGTGCCTTGCCCTCGATGAGATCGGGATGAGCGACGAACTCGCTCTTTGCGATCAGCCGATGCCACAGGTGAAGCGGGTGGACGGGTTCTGAACCCACGGCGTCGACCTCGGCTATCTTCACCGCCCACTCGTTGAAGAACCGCATGTCCATCTGCTCGTAGCTGTACGACTCCATGACCGGGCTCTCGTGCAGCTCCACGAACGCGATCAACCGCACGATCGATGCGACCAGGACAACGGCGAGGAGCACGCTGCGACGACGGCTCTTCAGCCACGTATCGAGCGTTGCCAGCGGTTCGGTGGACGTTTTGTCGGTCATCGTCGGCGCCTTGACGACTGCAGGAGCCCCGTGTCAGGTCGGGCAGACTCGGAGCCGGGAACCTACACACCGCAGTAACGGTGCGCAAGCGCGGTTCCTGCCAGTCGTTCCGCGGGACGGCGCGGCAACCCGTCGCGGCGCCGCGCGCGAGACCATCAGGCCGACATGATCTCCAGGTGCTTGATTTGCAACTCGACCCACAATTCGGGCAAACCGGCCCGGAGGTTGTGGCCCTCTTGGTCTCCGTTGCATTTCAGGCCGAAGCGAAACCGACCGGGGCGCACTTCGATCGCATTGCACACCGTCACGGTCCCGAGGAACTGGCCGCTGCGCACCCACATCTCGAACTCCACGACATCGTCCTTCTCGAAATGGCCGCCGCCCATCACCGCGATGCCCGACGTGCTGATGTCCAGGACGGCGCAGTCCGGCTCAGGACCGAGTCGGGCGATCATGGTCTCGTGATGGGTCGGAAAGCGCTCCGAGCTCCGCATGTCCTTCAGTTCCGGTTCCGTGCCGATGGGAACGATCTTGATCCGCGTTCCGTCTTCGTCCTCGTTCACCCTCACGACGAGATGATCGCGACTCATGAACTGCCCGTGACTCTTGTAGTGCAGCGCGATGACCTCGTCGACCGCGACCCCGAGCCAAGGTCTGGCGAACTGCACCACCAGGCTTTCGCCACCGCCGCCGATGGCGACGCCGGAGATGAACTCGCGCCCTTGCGGAAAGTTGCAGTCAGCCAGATAGAAGATCGTGTCGCGTTCCATGATCGCTCGTGAGCATCTGATACATCGACACTCACGTACCGATGGCTTGTCTCGATCCGGAAGCGCAGCCGACGCCGCGATGGCGCCGGGGGTTCGCGACTCACCTTCGCAGGTGATTCAACGTGTACCACGCGGTCTTGGTGGCCAGCGTCTCACCATCGGCGCCCGCGACGTTGCAGGTGATCTGAAACATCCAACCCGTAGCGAGGCCCTTGCCACCGGAGGAATCCAAGTCGACGCGCACGGAGCGTCCGTCCGGGGCAACCTTCGCGGAGTTCACTTTCACGACGGCCTTGTCGTACTTTCTGGAACCGTAGCCAGGTTGGTAACGGTAGCGCCATCGCTCGATGCGATAGGACGTCGACGCGCTGGCGGCGGCGGCGACCCGCTTCGTGAATCGGAGTAGAAAACCACTCCGCGTCAGGCTCACCGAGTGCAGCGCGAACGGCACGGTCTTTCCATCCCAGGCGATTCGCTGCAAGCCGTACTTCGCTGGGCCGCGTGAACCCCACCCCCGACCGGTCTGGCCGACCCACAAGCTGCCGTCCTGCGCAAAGCGACAGCGCACCACGCCGGCCTGGAGCGTGTCGACGAAGTTCATCGCGCAGCCCTGAAACTCGCCCGCGACCTCTTCGACCACGACGCGGAACACGTTCGATCGCGTCTGGTCACCGACGAATATCTGGTCCTTGAACGGCCCGAACTTGCCGCCGGTGTAGTCCCATACCGGTTCTCCTGGCGAATTCGCGAGGTCGCCGTGCGGGAAATTGACGGCTGGCGGCGTGCGAAGCTCGGTGTATCTCTCGATGGAAATCGAGTTGAGGTCGATGCCGCGGTAGTCGGGGTGGTCCATCAGCGACGAGGGATGACCGTGAAACCGGCCCTTCCGGACGTGATGGAGTGCGGAGGTCTCGACCCAGTCACCCTGGTTCTCCGTATAGAAGACCTCGTCGTTTCGATCGATGCCGATGCCACACGGTGAGCGACAACCGGCGCTCCATGGCTCGAAGCGCCCCTCGGGTGTGACGCGAAATGACCATCCACGGTAGCGCGCCGCGCGCCCCATCTTCGAGTCGTGCACCCGGGCGATGTCCCACTTCGAGGAACCAGCCCAACCCTTCCAGCTCAGGGACGTGTTGAGGGTGCCGTAGAAGTTCCCCTTGGAATCGCGCACGAGTCCGAATGCGTACTCGTGGTAGTTGTCGGTCAATCCCCATCCCGCGGTGACCGTCTTGTAGAAGTCCGCGCGACCGTCGCCGTCGGAGTCGATCAACTCGGTGAGTTCGGGACGTTGGACGACGAACACGCGACCGTTCTTCGGATCGACGAAGACGCCAAGCGGTTCGTGCAGCCCCTTTGCGAAGAGCTTCCACGTCCCCTTCTTGTACGTCCAGACGTCGCCTTCGCGCGTGCTCGCGTACAGCGTCCCATCGGCGGCGAATGACAATCCACCCACTCCGAACGGCACCCCCTCCGGAGTCTCGATCGTCTCGACGCGATACCCGGACGGAATGATCTTCGGTTGAGGTTCGGGAGTCTGCGCGACCACAGCGGGCAACAACGACGCCATTGCGACGATCGAACGAATCACTTGTCACCTCCTGAGGAGCGCGTGAGGGTCACTGAGAACTTCGCCGCGGCGTTCGCGGGGACCGTCAAGACTCCGCCGGACCATGTCCCCGCAGTCGACGCGACATCGAGTCCGTCGCGGTCGATCGCGAACTGGACCGGAGTCTTGATGCCCGGAATCTCGAACGTGTAGCGAAGACCGACTCCGCTCGGCGCCCCCGTCACGGACCAGGCGACGTCCTGTCCGTCCCAGTCGAGGAGGAATTGAGTCTCCGGTCCTGTCTTGTAGCCGAGGTAGCGGACTGTGTTTTCCTTCGAGCCAGCGCGACGCAGGGGGAAGCCAACATCGCCGACTTCGAATCGTCGCCCCAGGATCCCGCACGGCCTGCCGCCACGACCCAGGCGATCGGGGCCGACGTCGAGAAATGCTCCTGCCCAGCCGAACTGCATGCGGCACGCCCCCGCGTCGAACACGCAGTTCATGCCGCCGGGCAGACCCAAGGCGATAGATCGCGAGACGGCGTTTTGGACGTGCACACGCATCACGACGGGATCGTGCATCACCATGATCGGGACGCCCCGTGGTCTCCCGGTGTCCGCGTTTGCGGTCAGGCTTCGCCGCCTCAGCCCGGGCCCCTTCATGTCGACATGGAGGCCCTTGCCGCCACCTCCCTGGAAGAACTCGACCCGGAGTTCGTGACGCCCCGTACCGAGCTCGATCTCGCCTTTCTTGAACGGCCTGAGGCCGTGCGTGCCGTCGTCCGCCACGACCTGAGTGCCGTCGACCCGAACGCAGGACCCATCGTCACTGCGCAAGAAGAACGAGTACTTGCCGGCCTTCTCGATACGCAGGTCCGCGTGGAACCACACACCGAAGTTCGAGCTCTCACCGACCCGACCGATGTCGATCACGCCATTCTTCAACACGCCCTTCTTCACGGGTGTCACCCGTGTCATGTCCTTCAGCAACCTGAAGGCCCCCTTGAACAGGTCGTAGCGCAGATTGGAGATCAGCGAGTCTTCGACGTCACCGACCGTCATCACTCCACGCATCGTGAACGTGTGGCCAGGGAGCGTGCAGATGTACGGATACTTTGCAGCCTTCTCGGGTGCACGGAACCAGATCGTGTGTTCTTGACCGGGCATGAGCGCGTTGGTGTGGAACAACACCTCCGGCAAGTCGGGAACGAAATGTTTCTCGCTCGCCTCGCTGCCGAGGGCGAGCGCGCCGGCGGCGATTCTCTCGAGAACACCCTTCCCCGGCTTGCAGATGATCAGGTTGTGCTGCATCGAGTCGTTGTTGGCCAACGTCAGCTTGACCTTGCTCCCCGGCTTGACCGAGAACTTCTCCAGGTCGAATCGGAGGCGCGCGTTCAACATCCCGATATGGATGTCGTGGTCGACTTTCTCGAACCCCTTCGGGGCCTTGGCCTTGGCAGTGCCAGACGCCGACGACTGTGCGTCGAGGCCCTGGCAGAGGACGGAGACGGACAGGGAAACGACGAGACGGGTCCGGGTAAGGTGCATCACGGGGCGCGGAGGCTACCCCCTCCACGGCGTTCCGACTACCGCGCGGCCTCTTCCTTCATGCGCTTCTTGCTCGCCGCCCAACCACAAATCCGGCACACCGCCAGATCGTGACGCCGGGCCGGGCAGTGCTCGCGACCGAAGTAGATGATCTGCAGGTGCAGACTGTTCCAGTTCTCCTCCGGGAAGAGTCTCTTGAGATCACGCTCTGTTCGCTCAACCGTCGAACCGTCGGACAACCCCCATCGGGCAGCCAACCGGTGGATATGCGTGTCGACCGGAAACGCCGGCACGCCGAACGCCTGCGCCATGACGACGCTGGCCGTCTTGTGCCCCACGCCTGGGAGAGCCTCCAGGTCCTCGAAGCTGACCGGCACGGCGCCGCCGTGCTCCTCCATCAGGATCTCCGACAGCCGCCTGATGTTCTTCGCCTTGGCGGGCGCGAGGCCGCAAGTCTTGATGATCTCGTGGATCTCGCTGACCTCGAGGCGCGCCATCCGCTTCGGATCTGGCCCGCGACGGAACAGCTCGGGCGTGACCATGTTCACCCGCACATCCGTGGTCTGCGCGGACAAGAGGACGGCAACCAGCAACGTGAACGGATCCTCGTGCAGGAGTGGAATCGGCGGTCGAGGGTAGAGTTCGTGCAGGATCTCGTGGATCCGCTGGGCTTTGTCGGCGCGTTTCACTTTCCCTTCCTGTCGTAGATCTGCTGGTGTTTCCGCGCCTGCTCGACATTGCCAGCAGCTCGGTACCACGCGGCCAGTGTCCCGTGCTCGAACCAAATGGAGGGACTGCGGGCGAGGAACTCCTCCATGTAGCGGATCGCCTTCTTGCGGTCATTGGTTTGGTGGTAGGCGTAGGCGATGAGGAAACCCGAATGTTGATGGCCGCCGGTGCGCGCGTGCAGCGGCTCCAAGATGGCCACGACACTCTGGAATCGACCGGCGACGCTGGCTCGCTCTCCGGCGTAGTACTGGTACACAGCGTTTCCAGGTTGTAGTGCCGCGGCCTTCTCGGCTGCGTCCGCTGCCTCGGGGAAGCGCTCCACGTCCTGCAACGTCTTCGCGAACTCGTACTGATACATCGCGTTCCGCGGTTGCAGCTTCGCGGCTTTCTCTCCCTGGACCGCCGCCGCTGCGTATCGCTTCATCACCCGCAGCGCCACCGCAAACCAGTAGTGGGTCTGCGCCCTGTTCGGGCCGAACTCCACGGCGAGGTTCATTCTCTCCACGCAGCCGTCGTAGTCGCCGGTGCGAAGTTGGAGCATCGCGAGACCGATGTGCCCGACGACGTACGTTGGATTCATCTCCAGTGCGATATCGAAGTGTCGGCGCTTGGCGGGATCTGTGTCGTCCTTGATCGCCAGGGCCATGTTGTAGTGACCGCGGGCGCTGGTCCCGCAAGCGACACTGTGCCCCCACAGCGCCTTCTCATCCTTCCACGTGAAGTTCAGCCAGAAGCACGCACTCCCGACGTAGATCACGGTGGCCGAGAGCACGATCGATACCGCCGGAAGACGCTGAAGCAGGACCACGACACCGAGAAAGAGGAACGCCCCCGAAGCGTACGCTCGGTACGCCACGATCTCGTCGTGTAGCGGAATGACAGACGAGGTCAGCGCGATCGACACCTGGTAGCCCAGCACGCAGAAAGCGAGCAGCGGCGCGCGCCGCCACCAGTAGGCCGCGAGCCCCCAGGACACCACCGCGCACGCGCCACCGACGATCATCTTCCACGTCTCGGACTCGTCGATGGCGCTCTGCCGGATCGGGAACGGCCAGGCGAAGTTGCGGAGGTAGTGGAACACGTGGTGTTGGAGTTCGTGCGCCCCGTACTCTCGCCAGTCGGCGACTGTGGAGACGATGTTGCCCATGTCCGAGAAGTCCAGTCCGAAGCGGACGAACAACAACAGCGCGCCGACGACCGCGACGAACAGTCCGCATCGCCAGAGCCTCGCGTAGGAGCCCTTCGTGAACAACAGCTCGAAGAGTACGACAAGGGCTGGAAACACGACCGCGTTCTTCTTCGCGAGCAGTGCTAGCAGCAGAAGCGACAGGCACAACCCCCACCGAACCGGATTCTCACCGAGCCGCCGCATCCGGACATAGCACAGCAACGACGCGGTCATGAACATCTGCATCATCGACAGGTCGCGACCGCAGATGTAGTTGACTGGAACCCCGCTCACAGGATGCACGGCGAACAACAGCGCAACGAACAACGGCGCGTGCGGCGACGAGGTCAGCTTGCTCCAGTGGCTCATCAGCTCGCGGGCGAGAAAATACAAGAGCACGCTCGCGACGATCTGGAACAGCAAATTGCCGATGTGGTAGCCGACCAGGCTGTCCCCCGCGATGGCGTAGTTGACCGAGAGCGACAACGGCAACAGAGGCCGGTATTGCACGAGCCGCGGCAAGTGTGAGCTCGTCGTCGGGTCGATGAAGTGACGCCACGGCGGCCAGAACTGCTGCACGCCGGGGTTGTCCTGCACGCGGTACGAGTCGTCGACGTGGAAGTCGTTCTCGAACGTGTTGGAGTAGACCGCCAAGCATACCAGGACGACGAGTCCGACGTGCCACCACCTCATTTGCCGGCGTCCTGCAACTCCCACCAGTGGCGGATCATGGGCGTCACCATACCCGATCGACGACCGCGGTCGGATCCGGCGTCAGTCCGATTCGACGGCAAAGTGCTCGACGAGCGACTCCCACTCGTCGTCCAGAGAACCGGACGGCGCGGGCTTTCCCGCGCGGCGGCACCAGTATCCGGCATTCCCAATGTCCCCTTCACGACGGTGGAGGTAGGCGTGCAACCAGCAGCCGTCGGACCCGGGCATGTCCTGCGCGATGTCGTGGGCGCCTTGCCAATCACCGGCGCGGTCGAGCCGGAGCACACGTTGGGCAGTGGTCAGCCCGCGGGGCGGTGCTACCGCGCTCAACGATCCCCGGAATGCGGTCGCGTCCATGCGGGAACTACAAGGACCAGCCCCATCCAAGTGGAAGGCCGCCCGCCGGAGGATCGGTGGCGTTCCGACAGTCGTCGACTCGCCGATCTTGGCGAAACGGAAGATCGCAGCGGACCTCGGGACCGCACTGCGATTCCACTGGCTCACGTGCGGTCGGACGACGCCGCAATGGATCGACTACCCGCCGCCGGTCGACATCAAGTTCTGATCGTGGGCCGTTCTACCGGGACAGCGCCCGCCGCACGGCCTCCCAGTCGATGGCGAGCGGGCGCCTCTCGGCCTCTCCCAATCCGTCGACCTGCCGATCGATCGCGTCGACCCGCTCGTCGTGGGTAGGGTGCGTGCTGATCCAGTGCAAGAGGTCCGGTAGCTCGGCACCCTCGGTCTTCATGCGCTCGAACATCGCGCTCAACGCCTCGGGGTCGAGTCCCGCGCCGTGCATCATCTCCACCGAGATCGCGTCCGCCTCCGCCTCGTCGCCGCGGCTGTAGTTGTTGATCGCGGCGGTCGCCAGAAACTCGGCGGACGCCGCGACCAGGACCCCCGTGTCGCCGAAAATCAGACCGACCGCCGCGATGATTCCGATCGACTGGCCGACGCGCTGGAGCCCGTGTCGCTCGAGCACGTGACCCATCTCGTGCGCCATCACGCCGGCGACCTCGTCCGCGGAACCCGCGCGGGACAACAACCCGGTGTGGAATACCATCTGTCCACCGGGAAGCGCGAACGCGTTGATCGAGTCGTCCTCGACGACCATGACGCGGAAGTCCCATTTCTCGTAACCGACGGGGATGTGTTGCTCCAGGCGCTCGAGAATCGTCGCCATCGCGTCTTTCACGACGGGATCTTCGACCACCTGCATCGAGCCGGAGATCGAGCGAATGGAAACATCGCCGAGTTCTTGATCGATCGAGGTCGGCAGGCTGCGCACCGTCCGCTCCACCAACCACCCGAAGACCGTCGGCGCGGTTATCGCGAGGATGGCGAGGACGACGACAATCGTCAGGGCCACGCCGCGGCCAGACCACCTCCGGCGGATCCTAGTCACCAGCAGTTGATTCGCCTTGTCACTCGTCTCCGTGTGGAGGCTCGCGGCGAGCGCGCGAAGGAAATCGGTGTCGGCGGTGTAGACCGACGTCTCGCGATTCACGCCGTGACAGAACACGACCCCGCCCCCGGTGCCACCGAGCTCGAGCTCGAGCTCTTCGTAGGGAACGACGAACGTATGGCCGTCCGCGGTCCGCACGCGGATGCCAGCGGTGTCGATGTCCACAGAGCCCGCGGCCCTACCGTTGGGAAGTGACGCGTGGTAGACCCCGCCTGTGAACTCCTGCGTGGCCTGCACTACTTCTTGTGGCGGTGCGTCGTGCCCGGTTCGTGGGAGTGGTCACTCGCGCCGGTGTGCGAGAGCTCGGCGGCTGCCGCGTCTCGCCAGCGTGAGTCGGGGAAACGCGAAACGACCGTCGTGAATGCGCGCTTCGCGTCATCGTCTCGACCGGATTCGTGGCAGGCGCGACCGTATTCGAACCACACGCGGTCGACTTCCTCGTTGGACTCGTCCGCACGCAGCCTGGACAGGATCGCGTGAGCGTCCTGCACGCGCCGCTCCGCCATGGCGATCATGGCCTCCGTGAGTTGAACTTCACTGCGGTGCGCGGCGCCGTCTGGGTTCTCTTCCTCCAGATGTCCCAGCCATTCGCGAGCCTCGCGATGGTTGCCTCGATCAACTTCGATGCGGGCGAGCCGCTCGCACGCACGAATCACCTCGTCGCGCGAACTCTTGTCGCCGGAATCCAGCAGCGTGACGAGCGTGAAGTGCTTGTAGGCCACGAACGGATTGCCGCTCACGAGGTACGCCTCCGCCAGCAGGAACGCGCTCCTGCGTTGTGACGCGCGCTGGCCCCGCATCGGGAGCTTCTTCAGATCCGCCGACAACGTCGTGACGAGTGGGTAGGCCTCCTCCGCCTGCCGGACGAACCGCACGAAATCCGAGCACGGTGCGTGCCCCAGGCGCGCCGCGACGACGAGACCATCTCGGTCCATCACGCAAGCCGCAAGGCGAGGGGCGGTGTCGAAAATGGCGCGGAAGGCCTTCGGATGTTGCGTGGCCACGAGCCGAACCGTTTCGTGTCCGGCGACACTCGCTCGCACTTCAGCGGACGCATCGAGTTCACGCTCCATCGCTGCGGCGCGCGTCGCTGCCGGCGATCCGTCCGGGAGAGTGAAATGCACGATCACCAGGCGATCCACGGAGGCTCTCGCCTTGGCCGCCGCGAGGTCGTTCGTCCACTCCATCTTCCCAGGCGCGACAGCACAGCCGAGGAAACTGGAAGTGACGAACAGAACTGGGAGAGCGACGCGGGTGCCGATCATTCCAAGAGGATAGAACGAACCAGGTATCGGACACCACATTGCATTCCGTTGGAATGCAATGTGGTGTCCGATACCTGGTTTCGCGTCGTGTCGCGCGTCAGCGGATGAGCCGCGTCCGCCGTTCCTTCGTGAGTTGATTGCTCAACTTGTTCAGGGTCTCACGCATCGCCCGTACTTCCTTGGACAGGGCTTCGACGCGCTTCTCGAGATTGCGATTCGACTTGGACGCGGCGGCCCGGGGGGCCACTGAGGTAGCGCCCGCCTTGGCCCGGCCAGGAAGCCCGAGCCGGTCCTGGGCGGGCGGCGGGTTCTAACACCCCGTCCGGCCCACGCCTACAACGCGACGCCTACAGATCCGCGAGCGCTGTCGGGTTCCAGGAGGCGAGGCGCACCCCGTTGGCAAAGCAATCGAGCACCCCGATTCCCGCGTACGGCAGGTTCAGGCTGGCGCACCGACTCAGCCGCATCCCGAGCATGGCCGTGGCAAACCCGGAGATCATGGCGCCACTCGTGACGACGACGAGGGTCTCTTGCAACGCTGCCGGCGCCGCCTCCTTCCACCAATCGAACATGCGCTCCACGGCGACGCCGAGACTCTCCCCCTCGGGCGCGGCGCTCTCGCCGAAGTTCGAGAAGAACTCCTGCACGGTCGAGCCGTCCTCCTGGACGAGTTCGTCCCAGGACCGCCCCTGCCAACGTCCCATGTCCTGGTCGGCGAGCCGCGGATCCGGACAGAGCTCCACCTGCTTCTTCGCTGCCAGCGCCCTGGCGGGGTCCACGCATTGTGGCTGGTTGGAACAGTGGACCGCCGCTACGGCGACGTTCTCGAAGATCTCGAGCCAGCGCAGAACCTGGGCCTGCCCGCGACGCCCCACGAGCGCCTCGCCCCCGCCGACCGCGATCGTCGCGAACGACGGCTCGAGTTCCGGATGACGGAGCAGGATCAGCCTGGAGAAATCTGTCGGTTCGGGGAGCACGCCAACAAGCTCAGATGCTGGTTGACCCGTGTCAAGCCCGAGCCCTACCGTCTCGCGTCCATGTTCGAGTTTTTGAAGACCGGCATCGACGGGCTCGACGCGATCCTGGGTGGCGGCATCCGGTATCCCGCCGAGTCGTCGGCATTTGTCTTCGCGACCGGCGGCGCCGGATCGGGCAAGACGATCCTCGCCTTGGAGATGCTCACCCGCGCGTGGCTCGACGGGGAAGACGGGACGACGTTCCTCTACTACTCCGTGGAACACTCGCCCAAGAACCTGTTCGCAAAGCTGCAGACCGACTTCGACTTCTTCGGCGCGGAGGCGGAGATCTTGGAGTTGGAGCAGGAGGTCCCCCACAAGGTCTGCCTCGAGGCGCGGACGCCGAAGGGGCGCACGCGCATGGTGCTGACCCAGGCCGACACGAGCGGACTGATGAGCCCGGGGGCGGGCAGTTTCCACATCGACGTCGACTGGATCCTGGCGGAGATCGGCAACTACGATCTCGGCGGCAAGGTCGGCATGGTGTGCATCGACAACGTCGGCCTGTTGCTCACGGACCTCGACTACTTCGCGAAGCGCGCCAAGCTCCTCGAGACGCGGCGGGCGTTGATGTCGAAGCAGATCCACGGGATCTTCGTGCGCGAAGAGAGCGACGCCGACCTACGGTTGCCGAGCGCTGAGGAATTCTCGACGGACCTGCTGCTGCACCTGTCGTTCCTCGAGGTGAACGGCGTCTTCAAGGCGCGCGTCATCGAGATCCTGAAGGCGCGCCACCAGTACTACTACCGGGGCCACCACCACTTCTCGATCGCGGGACGCGGCATCCAGCGAGACGTGTACCTGGGGGCGCGCAACGAGCGCGGACCGGGTTTGCACATCTACCCATCCGTCGCCGCACAGCTGTCGATCGCACGAGACCATGCCGGCTTCAGGGTGGCGCCAAGAGGAGTCGATCCCATCGACCTCGGGCATCCCGATCTCAACGCAGCGTTCCATCCGGACTACCGTCCCACGGCCAACTCCTCGACGATTCTTCTCGCCGAACCGGGGACACGCTACACGTTCCTCGCACTGCGCTTCCTCGCCGCCGCGGCGGTCGAGGGGGAACAGACCCTGCTGGTCTCGACGAAGGAAGATCGCGAGGCGCTGCGCAGCATCTGCGCCGATCGCACGGAGTTGTTGCCATGTCTTCAGGATGACGGCAACTTCAACTCGTCGTTCCGCGTGCTGTATCTGCATCCGGAGTTCATCAGTACGGGCAAGTTCGCGTGGGACATCATGCGCATGGCGCAGGGCGGTCACGGCCACGAGGGGCAGGAGCCGCTCTCGCGGATGGTGTTCGACAACGTCTTCCAGTTGCAGAGTCGGTTCCCGCTGCTGGACAACCAGCAGTTCATGGTGCGCGCGTTGCTCGATCTGCTGCGCTACCAGGGCGTCACGCCGTTCTTCGTGGACCTGGTGCCGCCTGGCACGGGGCATGGCCTCGCGAACATCAACCCGTCGCCGTACTTGACGACGTTCGACAACGTGTTGCACCTGTACCTCGACGAGTCCGATGGTGAGGCTCGACCCTACATTCGGGTCCTGAAATCCATGGCGATGGAGTCCTTGCAACCCGCGGTACCGCTGAGGTACTAGCCGTCCGCCACTCCCTACCCGCCCCGGTGCCCGTCGACGATCTCCTGCACCACCGACGGGTCCGCGAGCGTGCTGATGTCGCCGAGGTCCTCGTAGTTCCCCTGCGCGATCTGGCGCAGGATCCGGCGCATGATCTTCCCCGACCGCGTCTTCGGCAGACCAGGAACGATCTGGATGCGATCTGGCGTCGCGATCGGCCCGATGACCTCGCGAACCTGGTTCTTGAGCATCTGGATCGATTCGTCGTTCAACATCGTCGCGACGTCGCCCTTCGGAAGAACGTACGCGAAGATGCCGGTGCCCTTGATCTCGTGCGGTATGCCCACTACCGCAGCCTCGGCGACCGCGTCGTGCGCCACGAGCGCGCTCTCGACCTCCGCAGTTCCGAGTCGGTGACCCGAGACGTTCAAGACGTCGTCCACCCGGCCAGTAATCCAGTAGTAGCCGTCCGCATCGCGCCGACACCCGTCGCCCGTGAAATACAACCCGGGGTACTGCGAGAAATACGTCTCCCGAAAGCGCGCGTGATCGCCGTAGATCGTCCGCGCCTGACCGGGCCACGTCGAACGAATGCAGAGGTTGCCGCGCACGTCGTTGCCCTCGATCTCCTTACCCTCTTCGTCGACGAGCACGGGGTCGATGCCGAAGAACGGGAACGTCGCCGATCCCGGCTTGCACGGCGTAGCTCCGGGAAACGGTGAGATCAGGATCCCACCGGTCTCGGTCTGCCACCACGTGTCGACGATCGCGCAGCTGCCCTCGCCCACCGTGTTGTGGTACCACTCCCAGACTTCGGGATTGATGGGCTCACCGACCGTGCCGAGGATTCGCAGACTGCTGCGGTCGTGCTTCGTCACCATCTCGTCGCCGAACCGATGCACCGCGCGCAGCGCCGTCGGAGCGGTGTAGAAGATGTTGATCTTCAACTCCTCGATCATGCGCCAGTAGCGGCTCGCGTCGGGATAGACCGGCGTCGACTCGAACATCACCGTCGTCCCGCCATTGCACAGAGGGCCGTAGACGATGTAGCTGTGACCAGTGACCCAACCGATGTCGGCGGCGCAGCAATACACGTCACCGTCGTGGTAGTCGAAGATGAGCTCGTGGGTCAGCGAGGCGAACAGCAGATAGCCCGCGGTCGTGTGCATGAGACCCTTCGGCTTGCCCGTCGACCCCGAGGTGTACAAGATGAAGAGGGGGTCTTCGGCATCCACCCACTCAGCGGGACAAACCGGACGCTGACGCGCCATCTCGTCCCCGAGCCAGAAGTCGCGAACATCCTGGATGTGAACCTCGGTCTCCGTGCGGCGCGCGACGAGCACGGTCTCGACACAAGTGTTCTCCACAGCCTTGTCGACGGTCTGCTTCAGCGGAATCGTCTTGCCTCCGCGCAAACCTTCGTTCGCCGTCAGCACGATTCGACAATCCGCGTCGACGATGCGATCCCGCAGAGCCTCGGCCGAGAATCCTGCGAAGACGACCGAATGGATCGCCCCGATGCGCGAGCAGGCGAGCATGCCGTAGGCGAGTTCCGGAATCATCGGCATGTAGAAACAGACGCGGTCACCGCGCTTCACGCCGTGGTGCTTGAGCACGTTTGCCATGCGACACACCTGGTCGCGAAGGTCCGCGTAGGTGATGTGTTCGTACTCACCCGCTTCGTCTCTGGCCCAGATGATCGCCGTCTGGTCGCCGCGCTGATCGACGTGTCGATCAACACAGTTGTAGCTGACGTTCAGCTTGGCGTTCTCGAACCAGGAGAACCCGGCGGTGTCGAAGTCCTCGGTGCACACGCGGTCGTACGGCTCGAAGAACGTCAGGCGGCTCGCTTGCTGATCCCAGAAATCCTCGGGGTCCGCGACCGACTTCTGATACGTCTTCTCGTACTCATCCATCGAGGCGATGTGGGCCCGGTTTACCAGAGGCTGATTGGGGGGATAGATCGGATCCGACATGATCTTGTGGTTTGCCGAGAGGGAGGAAGTTACAGACCGCGCACCCACTGCAGGAGTGTCCGCACGGCAGTGCCGGTGGCTCCGCCAGTGTAGTAGTCCTTGGCCTTGGCGCCCCACGCAGCACCAGCGATATCGATATGCGCCCACTTCACGCCCTTCGTGAAGAAGGACAGGAAGGCGCCACCGGAAATGCTCCCGTTGCCGTGGGCGGCGCTGTTCAGATTGCTGACGTCAGCGAACTTGCCCTTGATTTGATCACGGTGCACATCCCAGAGAGGGAGTTGCCACAGCGGTTCATCGGCGAGTTGGCCGGCCTCGATCAAGTCGTCGATGAGGTCGTCATCGGTCCCCATGACCCCGGCCATCTCGTGGCCGAGCGCGACGACGACCGCACCGGTCAACGTCGCGAGGTCGATCATCCAGTCCGGCTTGTAGGACTTCTTCGCGTAGGCCAACGCATCAGCAAGGATCAGACGCCCCTCGGCGTCCGTGTTGAGCACTTCGATCGTCGTACCGTCGCACGCCGTGACGACGTCGCCCGGCCTTTGCGCCTGAGACCCCGGCATGTTCTCTGACGAGGGCACAAGACCCACGACGCGCACCTTGCCTCTCGCCCCCTTCATGCCTCCGTCGCGAATCGCGTGGAACAGACCGAGGACGGCGCCGCCACCGCACATGTCGTAGCGCATCTCATCCATCTTCGCGCTCGGCTTGATGCTGATGCCGCCGGTGTCGAAGGTCAGTCCCTTGCCGACGATGCAGACGGTCTTCTTGTAGCCCGGGGGCTTGTAGTCCATGAGCATCAGCTTGGCCGGCTCCTTGCTGCCGCGCGACACACCGAGGAGCGCGCCCATCTTCAGGCGTTTCATCGCCACCTCGTCGAGGACCTTCACCGTGAGTCCGGGCGCCTTCAAGCGGCGTGCTTCTGCCGCGAGAAACGTAGGCGTCGCGAGATTGCCGGGCATGTTCTCGATGTCGCGGGCGAACGTCGTCGCTTCCGCGCCGATACGACCGAGGTTCAGCCCCGCCTTGAAACCCTTGGCGTCCTTGCCGCGGTAGAGCACTTCCGCGTGTTGACCGTGGCGCTTCTCGGGCTTCGTGCCGGTCGGCTTCTCGTAACGGTACGCACCGAGAATCAGCCCCTCCGCGATGACCCGACCGGCGACTTCCGCGTCGAGGCCCTTGTGGTCGCCGGCCTGCACCGACAAGCGGAATTTCTTGACCTTCAGGGCCTCGGCCTTCTTTTGGATCACGGCGACGGCGCGGCGCAGCGTCTCGGTCGTGATGTCCGCCCGCTTGCCCATTCCACAGAAGACGACTCGCTTCGCGCTCTTCGCGTCGTGCGCGTAGAAGATGCTGGTCGCCCGCGTGTCAGTGGAGAGATCACCGGTCGACTTGGCCTTCTTGACGAACGCCGAATAGGCACCGCCGAGGTCTGGATTTGGCCCCGCGTATGCGAGAGCGACGAGCAGTTCGGGTTTCGATTTCCCGGAGGCGGCGACGAGTCGGATCTTCATGGCGATAGGTTTATCGCGTGGCGACCTCCCGCTCCACTGGGTTTTTCTCGCTGGGTTTCTCGCTGAGATTCCCTCGGCGGGCCCGTCAGCGGATCGTCAACTCGAGTCCGCGCGAAGTGATCAACCCGGTCTTCATCATCGTGTCGCGCGTCGGGAGGCGGGGATCGAGAGGCTGGCAAGTTGGTCAGGGCGGAGCCGCGAATCCGGAAGCCTCCACAGCCGACTGACGCCTCACGCCGGCCCGCTCGGCAACTCCCCCACCCAACGACTCTCGCCGTCCTTGCCTGCGAGCAACTCGCGTTTGAAGATCGGCACCGATGCCTTCAATCGGTCCATCAGGAACTGGCTGGCCTCGAACGCCGCGCCACGGTGTTCCGCCGCGACGGCGACCAGCACCGAAGTTTCGCCGAGCGGCACATCCCCCAGGCGATGCACGACGCGCGCGCGACTGATTTCGAATCGCTTGACGGCTTCCTCGAAGATCTGCCCCATCACCTTTCGAGCCATCTCTTCGTAGCACTCGTAGCTCAGCAACGCGACCGCGACCCCATCGTTGTGGTCGCGCGTGACGCCCGCGAACGTGACGATCGCGCCGTCCCGATCCGACCGCACCTCGGCCTCGAGCGACCGAGGATCGATCGGTTCCCTCGTCAGATCGAAGCGGTATAGCTCCGCCGTACCGGAACCACCGCTGATCGGCGGAATGAACGCGACCTCGTCGCCCTCGCGCAGTTCCCGACTTGCCTCGGCGTAGTCTTGGTTGACCGCGTAGGCGACGGGCATGCGAACCAACTCCGGCGAACGCTCGGCGAGCTTCGCCTTCAACTGTTCGACGGTGGTCCCCTCGTCGACATCCACCTCGAGCACCTCGGTGCCGAGCATGTCGCGAACGGAAGCAAGGCAGCGGATTGTGATCTTCACAACCGGATCATGGCACGTCGGCGTCGGCGTTGGAATCCCGCTGTCTCTGCAGTTCGGCGAACATCCGCTTGATGTCCCCAAAACCCGCGATGATGACCCAGACGCTCATCACGGCGAAGAGACCTACTCCCGTGTAGATCGAGAATCTCCAGAACTCAGCCCAGCCTCCATCCATCACGCTTCCTCCACGGCGGGATTCTCCCGATCCGGAAACAACAGGGACCCGACGATCATCGCGATGGCCGCCAGTCCGAGGGTGCCCAACCCGATCCACTCCGCGTCCCAGTGCGCCACGCCGAGAGACTCCTTGACCGCTCCCAGGCCCAACAACGCAGCGAAACCGGAACACAGCGCGAGTGCCGCCCCGACGGAGCTCGCCCGCTTCCAGTAGAGCCCCGCGACCAGGACGACGATGGCGCCCGTGAAGTAGATCGCGCCGGTGATGCCCAGGTACTCCCACACTGCTTGCTGCGGGGTGTAGGCGATGCCCCAGAACAGGACCCACACGCCGATGACAACGATGCCGATCCTCGTCCACAGGAGCTGCTGCGCCTCGGTCGAGAAACCCCGCAGCGGGGCGATCACGTCCCGCGCGATGACGGACGACCAACACAAGAGGTAGCTGTCGTGGGTCGACATGAACGCCGCGAGCATCGCCGCAGTGATCAGACCGAGCACGCCGACAGGCAGGAGTTCCCGCAGCATGACCGGGAAGGCCTGGATGCTGGCGTACTCCTCTCCCCCACCCCACCCGAATTCGGGGTGCGGCATCTGGAACGAGCCGTCCTCGAGGAACACCGCTCCCACCTCGATGAGGAACACGTACGCCGCGATCCCCATGAAGCAGGGGATCAGGAAGCGCACCATGAACGAGATCGAAGAGAACGCGTACTGGCGCCGCACGACCCGTTCGTCCCGCGCCGACAACGCCCTGGTCACGGCGGTCGGCCAGATCGCGCAACTCACGAATCCGATCACGGCCTGCCACGACATGTAGCCCGGCCCGTGACCCTTCACCGGGTCGAACGCCTCCGGGCCACGGTGCCGACCCCAGATCTCGACGATCGTATCCATGCCGAAGTGATCGATGACGAGCATCACCATGAAGATGAGCCCGATGGACAACACGACGAACTGCACGTAGTCCGTCAACACGACCGAGACCATCCCGCCGAGCACGGTGTAGACGAGCACGAGAACCAGGAGGCCCGTCATCACGAGTTTGAGCATCGCGCCATCCGGATCCAGACCGGTCGCGGCGACCACGAACTGCCCCCCGACCTGGAGGAACAGACCCATGTTCAAGATGCCACCGAGTGCGAGGAGCACACCGCCGAGGATGCGCACGCGCTTTCCGAACCGCTGCTGGTAGAACTCGGGAATCGTCAAGACACCGCTACGGCGCAGCCGCACGACAACGAATCCGGTGAGCCCGACCAACAGCGTGATCACGCCGGCGATCACCCCGATGTGCAACGCCTTGAACCCGTCCTCGTAGCCCTTCTGGGCCTGGTACATCACGGTGATCAACCCGAGTTCCGAACCGGTCATCGTCGCGATGGACAACGCGGTGCCGAGACTGCGCCCGGCGACGAGGTAGCCGGTCATCCCCGTGATGAAGCGGTTCGCCAGGAGTCCGATGCCGACCGAGATCGCCAGGTAGACGATGACGATGATCGTGTCCAACGTGGAGAACGAAGCCAGCATGGACCGGCAAGTGATAGCCGGGAACGCTCACCGAAGCGAGGAGCTTCGGTGTTGTCCTTCACACCGTCAACGCAGCTCCACGTCGACGGCGTTCGACGCGTCGAAGTGGAATCGAAGCACGTCGGCGGCGTGGCAGATCCTCAACTCGGGTAGCGCACTCGTTGTTCCGATGGCCGCACACGTCGCGCCAAGGATCGCACAATGCAACAAGCCGGTCATACCTGCCTCCGGCCTGCCCACCGCGACCGTCGTCGATACGCCGCTGACCACCCTCGACTCCCTCGGTCGCGGCGACGCCACGTTCAAACTGACGACCTACTCGCCGGGACCGTCGGCGCTGGTCGGCCAACGGATGACCTTCGCAGCATGGGTCTACACCAGCGCCACGAACCTCACCGGAGGCGGCTCCGCCCCGCTGGACATCATCTTCCGCGAGCCCTCGGCATTGGGTGTTCCACCGGCACCGGATATGCTCCGCCGTCCCATGTCCAAACGAACTCTGCTCGCGGTCGCCACCGCGCTCTCCGGTCTCTCTGTCCTTCTCGTCAGCACCCAGAACGCGGCGAAGTCCGAAGCTCCGCGCGCTTTCATCGACGGCACCGGCGAGGGCTGGCGCGACCTGACCGAAAAGGAATTCACGCACGTCAACTGCAAGAAAGACACGTTCACCTGGAAGAAAGGCGTCGTCTACTGCACGGGCAAGCCCACCGGTGTCGTGCGCACGAAGGAGCAGTTCACGAACTTCGAACTGAGCCTCGAGTGGCGCCACATGAAAGACGCCGGCAACTCGGGCGTCTTCGTGTGGGCGATCCCCGCGTCGATCAGGAAACTCGAAGGCGGCAAGGGCCGACTGCCGGAAGGCATCGAAGTGCAGGTCCTCGACCTCGGCTACACCGCGAGATACGAGCGGGGCGGCAAGCGCAAGGCCGACTGGTTCACGTGTCACGGCGACGTGTTTCCCGTTGGCTCGGCGAAGATGAAGCCGTTCTCTCCGGTCGCGCCCAACAAGAAGCGCAGCTTCCCGACGAAGAACCTCAGCCGCGGCATCGGCGAGTGGAACCACTACTACATCCGCGCGATCAACGGCGAAGTGCGGCTGTGGGTGAACGGCGAAGAAGTCTCCGGCGGCACGGACTGCAAGCCGGCGGTCGGCTACATCTGCCTCGAGTCGGAAGGCTCACCGGTCGAGTTCAAGAAGCTGCGGATCCGCGTGCTCCCCTAGTCCCGCGCGAGGGCATCCGCGACAAGGTCGTGGAATGCTCGTCGGGCCGCGGAGATCTTCCGATTCGCGCGCGTCGGGTGCACACGGTTTGTCAGCAGGACCATGCAGAGCCCCGACTCCGGGTCACACCAGACGCTGGTCCCCGTGAATCCGGTGTGACCGAACGCGCCGGGCGAGAGACGCGAGCCTCCGGACTCGCCCTTCTTGAACGTGTCCCACAGCAACGCCCGCGTACTGCCGGTGACCATCCCATCGCGGCGGCAGAGCTTCGCAGCCAGGCTCGGCGGGAACAGTCCGCTGCCTCCGTCCAGGAAACACTGTCCGATCCGGGCGACGTCGGAGGCGGTTCCGAAAAGGCCCGCGTGACCCGACACGCCTCCCATCGCGAAGGCGTTCTCGTCGTGCACCTCGCCGCGCACGACGCGTCCGCGCCACGGGTCGTTCTCGGTGGGTGCGGCGTCGACAGGCACACCGGCTTCGCCGAAGCACGCGGTCACGCCCAACGTCGGGTAGATCTCTTCGGCCACGAACCGGTCGAGGGACTTGCCACTCGCGCGCTGCACCACGGCCATCAGCAGGATCACGCCGAGGTCGCTGTAGACCTTCTTCTCGCCGGGCCGGTATCGAAGCTCGGTCTTCGCACACGCAGCGATGAAGTTGGCCTTGCCTTTCACTCCCTTGTGGAAGAACCGGATGT
The DNA here is from genome assembly GCA_964469555.1 of uncultured candidatus Brocadiaceae bacterium. Taxonomy (GTDB): domain Bacteria; phylum Planctomycetota; class UBA1135; order UBA1135; family UBA2386; genus CAYYAQ01. The sequence goes on from CAYYAQ010000004.1 coordinate 81,829, forward strand.
AGGCGGGCAACCCGGAGCTGTGCACCATCAAGTGGCGCAACGTCACCGCTTCCTTGCCCGCCCCGCGAAACTCCGGCACCCACTTGTCCAGACGATCCTCGAGCGAAATCGTGCCACGACCGAGCAAGACGGCCATCGCCGGCAGCGTCGCGCAGACCTTGGTCAGCGACGCGAGGTCGTAGACCGTGTCCTCGGTGATGGGCGCGCTACCCTTGGTGTAGGTCTGCCGACCGACGGCGACCTTCACCAGGACGCAACCCCGGTGCGCCACGAGGGCGACGGCGCCAGGAAACGCGCCGAGCTCGACTTGCTTCCGGAGGAGTTCGCGGACCTCCCGTGAGAGGATCTCATCGCGCGCGCACGTCCCACAACCACCGACGAGCAGCGGGGACAGCGTCAGCGCCGCGCCGGCCAGCCACCGACTCATCGCGCGAACGCAGTCTCGAACTCGGGCCAGTCCAACCCTGCGGCGGCAGCGCTGTCGAGTAGCACGAGTGCATCCGAGTGACGGCGGATGATCGACGCCGGGCACGCCGAACAGACATCCCCTTCCATCATGTTGTGCACGGCGTTCGCCTTCCCCGCCCCCGTCGCGACCATGACGACGCGAGCTGCGGCGAGAATGCTCGCGGGGCCAGCGGTCACCGCGTCCGCCGGCACGGGATCGGGAGCGAACCGCGACTTGAGCACGGCCACTGTCGAAGGCGCGAGCTTCGCGCGATGGAAGCCCTCGTCGAGCGACGTGCCAGGCTCGGAGAACGCGACGTGACCGTTGCTGCCGATGCCGAGGAATTGCAACTGCACGCCACCCAGACTCTGTAGATGGGCTTCGTGCCCGCGCAGGTCCTTTTCCTCGCCACTCGACGGAACGGGAAAGAACCGCCCCTCTTCGTACGCCTTGCGCAGTGGCGCGCAGGCGAGCAACTCGTTGGCGAAACCGGCGCGATCCTCAGGGCCGAGACCCAGGAACTCGTCGAGGTGGGTCGCCCGGAACGCGGAGAGGTCGATCCGATCGAGTCCGGCGTCATGCTCGATCTCGGCGAAGAAGGCCCGAAAGGTCTCACCGGTCGCGAACGAGACCAGCGCGTCGGGACGGTCCTTGACCACCGCCGCGAGTTCGATCTGTGCGCGGATCGAAACCGCCCGGGCGGATTCGAGGACGACCACACTAATGCCGGAGAACTCCACCTCCGCACAATAGGGCGTAAACGGGCAATGCGCCAACCGAATCACGCCGACCTCGCTTGTTGCGAAGTCGTGGCAACTAGAACAGCGAAAGGACTTACGCGAAAGGAGGTGCCTCCAGAGCGGCGCGCAGGGCGCCGCGGTGGGCCGCCAGTCGGCGCCGCGCATCGGCGGGCTCCATCCGCAGCCGCGCGGCCACGACGGAGGTCTTCAACTCCCCGTCGCACCGGGCGAGCAGGCTCTCCGCCTCGGCGGCATCGAGGCTCGTCAGGCGCCGCAACAGCCGCTGGGTCCGCGCAGTGAGTTTGCGGTTGCTCGCCCGCAGGTCGACCATCAGGTTGCCGTAGGTCTTGCCCAGCCGGACCATCACCCCGGTGCTGATCATGTTCAAGACCATCTTGGTGGCGGTCCCAGCCTTGAGCCGAGTGGACCCGGCGAGGATCTCCGGCCCGACGATGACCGGGATCGGGCCGTCGACGAGGGCGGCGAGTTCGGAGTCCTGGTTGCACGTGATCGCGGCTGTGTAGGCCCCGACCTCGCTGGCGTACCGCACCGCGCCGAGAACGTATGGCGTCGAGCCGCTCGCGGCGATGCCGACCACCGCGTCGCGGGCAGAGACTTCGCGTACGCGCAGGTCACGGGCTCCCAGGTCAGAGCTGTCCTCGGCTCCCTCGACCGAGGTGCGGATCGCTTCGTCGCCGCCGGCGATCAACCCCTGGACAAGATCGGGGGCGGTGTCGAACGTCGGCGGACACTCCGACGCGTCGAGGATCCCGAGCCGACCGGACGTGCCCGCGCCGATGTAGAACAGGCGCCCCCCGGATTCGAGACGGTTCGCGACGGCGTCGATGACATTCGCGATGTCGTCGGCCTTCTCCCCGACCACTCGGACGACACCGACGTCCTGATCGTTCATCAGCCGCACGATCTGCCGCGCATCGAGCCGGTCCAGATCGACCCAATCCGCGTTGATGGCTTCGGTCGTCGGTTCGTCTGGGAGTTCCACGGGCTGACTATACACGGGGTGACGATGCACGCTCGCTGTGCACCTGCCTGGAGGTTAGCCTCCGCGGGGAATGCGAATCCACCGACTCTTCTCCTTACTGCTCGCACTGCCGCTGACCGCGTGCGCCGGTTCAGCATCCCCGCAGGCGCCCGCGAAGTGGGCGCCCGCAGCGGTGCACAACGGCATCGACGTCCTGCACGCGGGTGGATTTGTGGGGTTGGCGGGCCGGAAAGTCGGCTTGATCACGAACCACACCGGGTTGAGTGTGGATGGCGTGAGCACCGCGCAACTCCTGCACACGGCGAAGGCCGTCAAGCTCGTGGCGCTGTTCTCGCCGGAGCACGGGTTTCATGGAAAGGGCGAAG
>CAYYAQ010000005.1:0-44379 GCA_964469555.1 uncultured candidatus Brocadiaceae bacterium
CATCGGATTCCTCGTCGGCACGGTGCTGGCGCACGCCGTCGGACCGAGCATCTTCGGAACCGTCGCCGGACAGGTGCAGACGCACTGGCTCTTGCTGCCGATCGTCGCGGTTCTCGCGCCGCTGTTCGCCGTCGTCGCGGCGTTGGTGCCCGCGATGCTCGCCGTCGTGCACGATCCGGCGGTCACGTTGCGGGATGATGGCTGACCAGCGACGCCCAGGTCAGCCTTGGCGTTGACTCTCGTACGTGACCACTTCGACGCCGAGTTCATCGAGCTGTGCCGCCTGAACACGAGTTCTTCCGGAAAGAGACGCAATCGCCCGCGGGCTCCCGGAGAAACCAGTGGCTCCTCGGGGTTCGTCTCCATTCCGATCGATTTCTTTCGAATCTGTGCCAGCCACGGAATCGAAAGCTAAGTTTGGTTCGCAGATGAACGATTCGATTCTCCAACTGCAGGACGTGACGCTTCGATACGGTACAGTCGTGGCGCTCGACGGACTGTCGCTCGACGTGGCGCGCAACGAGTTCGTGTGCTTGCGCGGGCCGAGCGGGTCGGGGAAGACATCTCTTCTTCTCCTGGCCGGAGGCATGCTGCGCCCGACTTCGGGGGTGGTGAGAATCCAAAGCGAGGATCTCTACGATCTCGACGCGAAGACCCGCACCGCGCTTCGAGCCTCCCACATCGGATTCGTGTTCCAGACCTTCCACCTGGTCCCCTACCTCGACATCGTCGACAACGTTCGACTCGCCGGCGGCGGGACGCTCCGCGCGACCCGCGCAGGCGCAATGCAGGTCCTCGAGCGGATGGGCCTCGCGGACCGGGCCACGCACAAACCACACGCACTGAGCGTCGGGGAGCGCCAGCGGGTCGCCCTGGCGCGGGCCATGCTCCCGAAGCCGAAGTTGATCCTGGCCGACGAACCGACCGGCAACCTCGATCCGGACAACGCAAGCAACGTCCTCGATCTGCTCGCCGAGTTCCACCGCGACGGCGGTACGGTGCTCCTCGTCACCCACGGCGCGCAGGGCGACCACCACGCCGACCGGGTCTTGCGCCTGGAGGCGGGCAAGCTGTGCGCCGCGTCACCTGCGCCGTAGTCACGGCGGGTGACCGCAATAGCGAGCACGCGACCACCGCACTCTCGGAGTTGTGCGAGCGCTACTGGTATCCGCTCTACGCGTTGTTGCGCCGTAAGGGCAGATCCACCTCGGCGCCGAGCCACGGTCGTCCCTCAGTGTCCTGGACCACACCGAAGGCCTTTTTCCACACGAGCACGTCTTGCGCGAGACCCGGCCAGTCAAGAGAAGGAAAGGCAGCAGTCGGTAGAGGTTCAAGCTCATGGTCACGCATCTACGGCGAAAGTTGCTGCAGAACACCGACGCCGTCCCAAACCAGGCGGATGGACACACGCCGAACCTGCTTCGCCCTGGTAGACTCTGCACAGCATCGTCGACCCCCGAAACCCCACGTGACGCGACGTCTCATACTCATTCTCGCACTCACCGCGAGTTCGAACGCCCAGGATTGGTTGACGTACCGTCACGACTCGGCACGCAGCGGGCAGAGTTCGACGAGCCTCCAGCTGCCGCTTCAGGAGGCGTGGAAGTGGCGCTCCAAACATCCCCCGCAACCGGCCTGGCCCGGCCCGGCCAAACGCGACGCGTACAACAAGGTCGAAAACCTCGAGTCGCGACTCTCCTTCGATCGGGCGTTCCACGTCGTCAGCGCGAAGGGACGGATCTACTTCGGTTCGAGCGCCGACGACCAGGTCCGCTGCCTCGACGCGAAGACCGGCGAGCAACTCTGGACGTTCTTCACCGAAGCTCCCGTGCGGTTCGCGCCGACGATCCACGACGGCAAGATCCTGGTCGGGAGCGACGACGGCCACGCGTACTGCCTGTCCGCGACCACGGGCAAGGAACTCTGGCGCTACCGCGCAGCCAAGCGCGACGTCCGCATCCCCGGCAACGGTCGACTGATGTCTCCCTGGCCCGTGCGCACGGGCATCGTCGTCCGGAACAACATCGCGTACTTTTGCGCCGGACTGTTCCCCTCAGAAGGGGCGTGGCTCTGTGCCGTGCGCGCCACGACCGGCAAGCCGGTTTACAAACTGCCGCTCTCGGGCACGCATCCGCAAGGCTACATTCTCGCTTCCCAAAAGCACCTCTACGTTCCCACCGGACGAGGCAAACCAGCCGTGCACATTCGCAAGACCGGCAAGAAGCTCCGCGACCTCGGCGGTGGCGGCGGCACATTCGCACTACTGGTCGGCGACTCGCTGATCTACGGCCCGGGCAAGACCGGCCAACTGAGTGAGTTCCCGGACGCGAAGGACCAGGTCGCCACGTTCCACGGACTGCACATGATCGTCTCCGGTGACCACTCCTGGTTGCACAACGGACGCGACGTCTCGGCTCTTCTCCGCACGCGCTTCTTGAAACTCACGGGAGAGCAACGGCGACTCCGCGCAGAGAGCAGCGCGCTGGCCAAGAGCCTCAAGGGCCGGAAGAAGAAGCCCGCGCAGATCAAGAAGACCCAGAAGAAGATCGAGACGCTCGGCTCCCGCCTCAAGGAGATCCAGAAGCAACTTCCAGGCTGCGTCCTGTGGACCACGCCGAGCGAGATGCGCTACGAGCTGATCAAGACCAAGAAGCTGCTCTTCGTCGGCGGCGACGGCGTGATCGCCGCGTACTCGACGACTACCGGCAAGGAAGTCTGGCGCGGCAAGGTGCACGGTCGGGCGTGGGGTATCGCCGCGGCCAAAGGCCGGCTGTTTGTCAGCACGGACGAGGGCGTGATCTACTGCTTCACGGGAGCCCAACGATGAGACTTGTCGCGTCGACTCTCGCGCTCGCCGCGCTCGCGGTCGCAGCCGTAGGCCAAAAGCCCCTGCACTCCTGGACATTCGGCAAGGCCGGAATCAAGAAGCTGCGTGGCTCGATCCGGGGCGGCGGCCAGACCCTGAAGCCACCACTACCCGAGGCTCTCATATTCCGTTCGCGAGACGATCGCGTCGTCATCGCGCGCAGCATCCGCAACGCGCGCCTGCCACAGCAGAAGATCACCGTCGAAGCCTGGGTCATGCTCGACGCACCGCGACCGTGGGGTGGGTTCTTCTCGGCGCTTCAGGACAACGGCAGCTTCGAGAAGGGCGTGCTCCTCGGCTACCGGGGCAGTCAGTTCTGCTTCGCCATCGCGGGCAAGGGCTCTGACGACGGCGACGGCAAGTTGACCTACCTCACCGGGTCGCAATCGTTCCGTCCGGGTCAGTTCCAACACGTCGTCGGCGTCTACGACGGTGCGGAGATGACGCTCTACGTCGACGGCAAGCGGCAGGCCAGCTCCAAGACCCAACGTGGCGCCATCCTCTACCCGCGTCGCGCGGTCGTCGAGATCGGTGCGTACCACGACGACGACGAGGACTTCCCGCTCGACGGATTGATCGGAAGCGTGCGCGTCTGGGGCGTTGCCCTCAGTGCGGCATCCGTGCAGCGCGAGTTCGCCGCCGGCGCGCAACGTTTCGCGATGCCGAAGCCAAAGGACGACAAGTCCTTCCGATTCACTGCGACGAAGAACGGGCTCGAGAGCGGCAAGAAGCGCGCGACTGCCGCGGGACCGATCGAGTTCGACGCGTCATCCGGACCACCGAGCCTGCAACTCTCGGACAAGACGTCCTTCGCCGTCGCGAAACTCGACCTGCCGCGGACCTCGTGCTCGATCGAGGCGACGTTCCGGCTAGGCGGCAACCGTCGCCGACAGACCATCGCTCAGGCCAAGGACCTGTCGCTGTCTATCCTCGACGGCAAGTTGCGTTTCGGAGTCGGCAAGTCGTCCGTCGTGATCCCGTCGGGGATGCCCCCCCACCGCTGGCACCACGTGGTGGCGACCTGGGATGGGTCGCTCGTGCGGCTCTACCTGGACGGCAAGAGCAGATCCTTCGCCCGCACCGAACAGAACTCCGTCGACACGGGCACCACGCTGCACATCGCGAAGAACATGCAGGGCCGGCTGCACGAGCTCATGCTGACGAATCGAGTGTTGTCCGACGAGGAGGTCGGGATCGCATTCGCGAACAAGCGAGTGATGTTCCCCAAGGGCCTGCACGTCGAACTCGGTCCCTACGCGCAGTTCACTTCGCCGCGCCGAGCACAGGTCCGATGGAAGACCGGCGGCAAGGCGCGCAGCACATGGCTGGAGGTCGTCGACACCTCGGGCAATCTCCAACGCGTCGCGGTGAGAACCGAGAACGGCATGTCGGTCGCGGACGTCACGCGCATGCGCCCGGGACTGAGCTACGACTACCGGATCCTGATGGAGGACCAAAAGGGCAAACAGCGCGCGACGGCGACGCACCTACTCGACACGGACTTCGCCTACGCAACCCAACACGTGCTCCCCCCGATTGCCGAAACCGCGGCGTTCGCAAAGCTCCTGTCCAAGCTCCCGACAAAGAAAGGCTACGCCGTCGTCCTCGGCAGCGACACGTTGGTCGTCACGCTGATCGCAGCGCAAACCGAGCTTCAGATCGTCGTCGTCGAACCGGATCGCAAGGCCGCGCGAGTGTTGCGCCAGGACTTCGCTCAGCAGGGTATCTACGGTCGGCAGGTCAGCGTCCTCTCGTGCCCATTCGCGAAGATGTCCATCGGCAGTGAAATCGCGAACGTGGTCATCGTCGCGACCAAATCGAGCGTACGACGGTCGGAGCTCGACAGGATCTGCAGGCCGCTCGGCGGCGTCGTGCTGGACCTCAGCGGGAAGACTCTCCTGACCAAGGGCGCCAAGAAGGCGTCCGGCGACTGGACTCACCAGTACGGATCCGCGGCGAACACCGCCGCTTCCGACGACGAGCTCGTCAAGGGCGATCTCGAACTGCAGTGGTTCGGACGACCGGGACCACGACCGATGATGGACCGCGGCTGCCGCCCGCCCGCCCCGCTCTCGACCAACGGTCGGTTGTTCATCCACGGCGATCGACGGTTGATCGCCCTCGATTCGTACAACGGCACGATTCTCTGGGCGCTGGAGATTCCGGCGCTACGCCGCACCAACGTCCCGCGCGATTGCAGCAACATCACGGCGCGCGATGATGACCTTTTCGCCGCTGTGGTCGACCGGCTCTGGCGGCTCGACGCGCAGACCGGGCGGCTGAAGCAGACCTACGACATCCCCGACGAATGCTGGCCGGGTGGTCGGCCCGAAATCGACCCGGCCTGGGGTTTCGTCCACACGACCGACGACGCCGTACTCGGCACTTCCACGAAGGTGAGTGCGACGTTCCGCGGCGCGGAAGGGGAGTGGTACGACAAGGCGGGCGCCGAAGCCGAGGACGTGCTGGGCACCGGGCTCTTCTCGTTGGACAAGAAGACCGGCGCGACCCGATGGTCCTACCGCGGCGGCATGATCGTGCACCCGACGATCTCCCTCGACAAGGACGTCATCTACTTCGTCGAAGATCGCAAGCCGAGCAAGGCGTCCCGGGCGAAGTACCGACTCGTCACGCAGACGGGCACGGACCAGTACCTCGTCGCGATCGAAGTCTCCACCGGCCACAAGATATGGGAGCGGAAGTACGACTTCAGGAAGTTCCAACAGGTGTTCTACCTGAGCGTGAGCAAGGGCGTTCTCGTCTCCGTCGGCGTGTCCGGTGGCGCGTACCACACGCACACGTTCGACGCGAGCACCGGCACACCCCTGTGGCAGCAATCGCACAAGTGGAAGCGCGACCACCACGGCGGCGGGCTCCAGCACCCCGTCATCATCGACGGCGTGATCTACCTCGAGTTCAAGGGCATCGACCTGCGCAAAGGAAACATCGTGCGGGATGACCTGCCGGATCGTCGCGGCTGCGGCACCATGTCAGGAGCCGGGAAGAGCCTCTTCTTCCGGCACTACGACCACACGATGTGGGACCTCGAGACCAACAAGCGCACGACGCTGCCGGGATTGCGGAGCGGTTGCTGGCTCAGTCTCATTCCAGCGGGCGGACTCCTCCTCGCGCCAGAGAGTAGCTCGGGGTGTTCGTGCGCGAATCCGATCCAGACCTCGGTGGCCTATCGACCGGCTGCCCACAAGGCCGGCTCCAAGTAGATGCGTTCGATCGCTCTGGGTTCGGTCCTGCTCGCCGCTCTCTTGTCCTGGTGGATCCTTCGCGTGGACGTCGACCCGGCTACGGGAACAGGGCACACGCTCACCGTACATTGCGCCGCGGGTATCAAGGGACCCGTCACGAAGGCCGCGAAGGAGTACGAGCAGCAGTTCGGCAACCGCGTGGAGCTGACATTCGGAGGCTCTGGCGCGCTACTCAGCGCACTCACGGTCCGCAATCACGGGGACATCTACATCGCTGGCGACGACAGCTACGTGTCGGATGCGAAACAGCGTGGTCTCGTCGCCGAGATCCTCGCTCTCGCCTCGATGCGTCCGGTGATCGCGGTGCGGTCCGGCAACCCGAAGAACATCACCAGCTACCGCGACTTGTTGCGCTTGGACGTGCGCACCGGGCTCGGCAATCCCGAGGCCGCGGCGGTGGGCAAGATCGCGAAGCGCGTCGCGACGGATCTCGGCTTCTGGGATCAGCTCCGCGACAAGGTGACCGTGATGAAACCGACGGTCAACGACCTCGGCAATGACCTTCAGATCGGAACGATCGACGCAGCGGTGATCTGGGACGCGACGGTGCGGCAGTACGAGGACCTGGAGATCGTCGAAGATCCACAGCTCTCGCGCCAGGCTCGCAACGTCACGCTGGGCGTGCTGCGATGTGCGACGCAACCACGGCCCGCCCTGCACTTCGCGCGATACCTCGCGGCACACGACCGGGGTCTGTTGGTATTCAGTGCGGAGGGGTTCACGCCGATCGACGGGGACGAGTGGGCCGACGTCCCGCAGCTAGAGCTGATGTCCGGCGCAATGCTGCGGCCAGCGATCGATTCCACGGTCACGGCATTCGAGCAGCGGGAAGGCGTGCGGGTCAACCGCGTCTACAACGGCTGCGGAATCCTCGTCTCGCAGATGAAGACGGGTTCGATCCCCGACGCCTACTTCTCCTGTGACCAGACGTTTCTGGATCAGGTGCAGGACCGTTTTCAGGACGGCGTCACGGTCACAGCCAACGACATCGTGATGCTCCTGCGGAAGGGCAACCCGAAGAACATCGCGAAACTTCGGGACCTTCTGCGTCCCGGCGTGCGCGTCGGTCTCGGCCACCCCGAGAAATCCGCGCTCGGCGCACTGACCACGGGTCTCCTGTCGCGGACCGACCACCTCGACAACCTGAAGGCGAGCGGCAACGTGGTCGTCGAGTCGGCGACCGGCGACCTGCTCGTCAACCAGATCACCGCGGGCTCCCTCGATGTGGTGCTCGTCTACCGCAGCAACACCGCCCACGTCGGCGAGCGGTGTGAGGTCGCCCCGATCCAAGAGGCCACGAGCCAGGCGCGCCAGCCGTTCGCGATCGCGAAGGACTCCGCACACCCACACCTGATGCGACGTCTCCTGGACACGCTTCGCGGCACGGACTCGAGGCGGCGGTTCGAGGAACTCGGGTTCCACTGGAGGGATGGCGAACGCCCGAAATGACCACCGCCCCTCACCGAGCCGGAGCTGACACCGCGTTCCTCGCCGCGCTGTTCGTTTTTCTCGGACTCTACGTCACGCTGATCGTCGCGATGCTCGTGGCCGACGCGAGCTTCACCTCCCCCGCCGACCTCTGGGAGGCGATCCGCAGCGACGAAATCCAGAGCGCGGCGGTGCTCTCGCTCGTCACCGCGACACTCTCCGCGATCCTGTCCGTCTGGTTCGCCGTTCCCATCGGCTACGTCATGACGCGGTTCTCGTTTCGCGGACGGGCGTTGCTCGACGCGGTGCTCGACATCCCGATCGTGCTGCCGCCAATGGTGATCGGCCTCAGCCTGTTGATCTTATTCTCGACGCCGATCGGTCGCGCAATCGAGTCCGTCGTGCCGATCACGTACCAGAAGCCATCGATCGTCCTCGCCCAGTTTGCCGTGGCCTGCGCCTTTGCCGTGCGCACGATGATCGTGACCTTCCAGCAGATCGACGTGCGCCACGAGCACGTGGCATTGACCGTCGGTTGCAGTCGGGGGCAGGCGTTCCGCCACGTCGTGCTGCCGCAAGTGCGACGCGGAATGTTGTCCGCGTTCCTCCTCGCGTGGGCCCGCGCGCTCGGCGAGTTCGGTCCGATCCTCGTGTTCTCCGGCGCGATGCGGATGCGCACCGAGGTGTTACCCACCACGGTGTTTCTCGAGTTGTCCGTCGGGCGAATCGACGCCGCCGTCGCGGTCTCGCTGCTGATGGTCGCAGCCGCGTTGCTCGTGCTCTGGATCGGACGGTCGTTCGGACTCGGGAGGATCGGTCAGTGAGCATCCTCCTCGACAAGGTCTCCATCCGCGCTGGCGACTTCGGCGTCGATGGGTTGACCATGAACATCTCCACCGGCTCCTACGCCGTCTTGATGGGTCGGACCGGATGTGGCAAGACCACGCTCATCGAGACGCTGTGTGGCCTTCGTCCGCTGGCCGGCGGTCGAATCGTCCTCTGCGGAACAGACGTGTCAGAACTTCGTCCCGCCGACCGCGGCATCGGCTACGTCCCGCAGGACGGCGCGCTGTTCCCGACGATGACCGTTCACGACCAGATCGCGTTTCCCCTTCGCATCCGGAAGCTGGCGCCCGACGCCATCGAGTCCCGGGTCAGCGAACTGTCGAGCCTGCTCGGTCTGTCGGAACTCCTCGATCGACTCCCCGCGGGACTCAGCGGTGGCGAGCGCCAGCGGACGGCGCTCGGTCGCGCCCTCTCGTTCCACCCCCGGGTCCTGTTGCTCGACGAACCCCTGTCCGCGCTCGACGATGAGACGAGAGAGGAAGTCCACGGTGTCCTTTCCGACATCAATCGACATACTTCCGTGACCACCTTGCACATCACCCACAGCCGTGCGGACGCGGAAGCCCTCGCCGACGTCGTGCACATCCTCTCTCCATCTGGCATAGATCCTTCCGATCCGTGATGAATATTCACATCGAGTTCCTTGCACAACTCGGCCAGCTCGCCGGCGGCAAGCACCGGACGATCGCGTTCGACGGCCCGTGCACGGCACAGGACGCGCTACGGCAGACCATCGCCGAAGATTCCGAAGAGTTCCGCGCCCTCATCCTGGACCAGGAAGGCCAACTGCAGCGTTCGGTGTTGATGTTCGTGCGCAATTCGCAGTGTGATTGGCAGACTCCGGTCGACCTCGAGCCGGGCGACACGATCGTCCTCTCTCCCCCCATCGCCGGCGGCTGACCATGACACTCACGCCCGAAGAGCACGCCACGTACGAGTGGCAGATGTGGATCGAAGACTTCGGCGAAAAAGGCCAGACCAAGCTCAAGGAAGCGTCGGTCCTCGTGTCGCGCTGTGGAGGACTCGGCGGCGTCGTCGCGTTGCAGCTCGCGGCGGCAGGCATCGGCAAGCTCGTAATCGCCCACGCCGGGAATGTGAAGCCGTCCGACCTCAACCGGCAGTTGTTGATGACGCACGACTGGATCGGCAAGCCCCGCATCGAGTCCATCGAACGCCGGCTGAAGGAGCTCAACCCCCGCCTTCAGATCGAAGCGATCGGCGAGAACGTCAACGAATCCAACGCCGAAGCCCTGGTCAACGCCGCTGACGTCATCGTCGATTGCGCGCCGTTGTTCGAAGAGCGGTTCGCGATGAATCGGGAGGCGGTGCGGCAGAGCAAGCCCATGGTCGAAGCCGCGATGTTCGGGCTGGAAGCGCAGCTGACGACAATCGTCCCCGGCGTCACCCCGTGCCTCACCTGCCTCTACCCGGACAAACCTCCACTGTGGAAGCGAGAGTTTCCCGTGTTCGGCGCGGTGTCGGGAACCGTCGGTTCGCTCGCGGCGATGGAAGCGATCAAGTGCGTCGCCGGTATCGGCGAAATCCTCGCCGGTCGGTTGCTGACGTGCGACCTCGGCAGCATGACGTTTCGCACGGCAAAGACCGAGCGCAACCGTCAGTGCGCCGTGTGCCACGGCTGATCGCCACACCGAAATCCTGATCGCTTTCGACTAGGACGCTGTATTGCGGGTCCCCGCGCCAGAGAACGCGTCGCGCATCCGGTCGGCACGGAGCGCATCTGCGTAACCGCCCAGCACGGCAAGCCACTGCAACTCCGGAAGCGCCCTGTCGGCCTCGAGGCGGAACACCTTTCGCTCCTCGCGGATCTGACCGACGACTTCGGCGACGAACAGCGGTTCTTCGACGGGATTCATTCGGCGGAGGGCGGCGGAATGCTACCGATGACGCGCGGTCGGCAACGACGAAAACGAGCATCGACAGAGTTCCGGATGCTGGCCCTATATGTCACAAAAAAACCGCTGCATGCCGCCCAAAAAGCCGCTGCCAGACGCCGAGGTCGACCGCTTCGTCCGCGCGCGTCAGGACCAGGCGGGACACGATCCGAATGCCGACGCCGGCGACGGTAGGCGTCACAACCACCGCGGCTACACGTCGTGGATGTGCGGCAGCAGCGTCAGGTCGCGGATCTTCTCCATCGCCTTGACGCGGTCGGCGATCGGCCATCCGGTGCGCCGATAGGCACGGCCCAGCGTAGCCGTGGCGACAATCAGAGCCTCGCGAAGACTTCCACTTCGATAGAAATGCATCGCGCTCGCCTCGCGGAAGCCCGCCACCCCGGTAAGCTATCGATCCTGTTTGTCCTGCACCCCTCCTTGTCGATCCGCCCCCCACGGTTGATCAAAACTCAATGATGAGCATGCAAATCAAGCTCTTCTCGGCTGCTTGTGTACTCGCAGTCCCGATGTCAGCCCTCGCGCAGAAAAGCGCGCCGCAGTCTTCGGACTGGCCGACCTACATGCACGACAACAGTCGCGCCGGCGGGACGACCGCAAAGCTGAAGACACCTTTTGCCCCGCGGTGGATGGTGTCGTCGCCGACACCGCCGAAGAAGGCGTGGCCCGGACCTGGCGGCAAGACGATCGAGAGGTTGCACCTCGTCCACCGCGTGCGGTTCGACGACGTCTTCAATACGGCCATCGTCGGTGATCGGGTGTTCTACGGTTCGTCCGTCGACCACTGCGTTCGCTGCCTCGACCTGAGCTCTGGCGACCCCAAGTGGACGTTCGTCACCGACGCACCGGTTCGCCTCGCTCCTACCGTCTGGAACAACCGGGTCTACATCGGATCGGACGACGGGTTCGTCTACTGCCTCGGTGCGAAGAACGGCAAGTTGATCTGGAAACTCCGCGCCGGCCCGCGAGACGAACGGATCCTCGCGCGCGGTCGCATGGCGTCGCGCTGGCCGGTTCGCACCGGCGTCCTGATCGACGACGGCGTCGCCTACTTCGGCGCGGGGACCTTCCCGCACGAGACGGTCTACCTCTACGCGGTCGACGCCAAGACCGGTGACATCCGCTGGCGCAACGACGCGATCAGTCAGAAGAACGCGGGGCGCAACGACCTCACGCCACAGGGCTACTTGCTCGCGACGAAGGACCTCCTCTTCGTGCCGTCGGGTCGCACCCTGCCGGCGGCGTTCAACAAGAAGACCGGCAAGCTCGTCCACAAGCAGATGGGAGGCGGCAAGCAGGTCGGCGGATCGCAAGCCCTGCTCGCCGACGACAAGATCCTGTCGGTCGGCGAACACCACATCCTCGCGTTGAACCAGAAGAAGGGCGGCATCGTCAGCAAGCTGAGTGGCAAGCAGATGACCCTGGCCGGAGACATCGCCTACATCGCCGCGGACAGCGAGATCATCGCCGTGCACCGCACGCGCTACGTGGAGGCGAACCAGAACAAGCACGCGCGGTTCACGGAAGCCGCAGCGCTGCGGAAACTGCTCGTCCAACACGAATACCTCAAGCGCTTGAAGACCTACCAGACAGCGCAGCGCAGTGGCAAGCAGTCCGCGACGCAGTTGACCGCGCTGCGCAAGCGGATCGCGGCGACCCGCCCCGACTACTTCGCAAAGAAGAGCCAGCTGGCCGAGCTCGTCGGCATCCTCTGGCGCACCCCCTGCCCCCACGAGTCCACGCTGATTCTCGCCGGCGACACGCTGGTCGTCGGCGGCAAGGACGAGGTCGTCGCCTTGTCCACGGCGACCGGTCAACGTCTGTGGAAGACGATGGTCGAGGGGGAAGCCCGCGGCATCGCCGCCGCGCACGGCCACCTGGTCGTCAGCACCACCGCCGGCAAGATCTACTGCTTCGCGGACGCGACGCACAAACGTGTGTCGGAGGCGTCGACACGACCGGTCACCGGCGGCCCCTACCCCAACGATGAGTCGAGCGCCGGCTACGAAGCTGCAGCGACGGCGATCATCGAGCGCAGCGGCGTCACCCGGGGGTATTGCCTCGTGCTCGGCGGCGAGAACGGACGGCTCGCGTACGAGCTGGCGCAGCGTTCGGAACTCGTGATCTACTGCGTGGAGTCCGACCCCGCCAAGGTCCACGCCGCGCGCAAGGCACTGATGCCGACGGGGCTGTACGGGACGCGCATCACGGTCGACCACCTCGACCTCTCGGTCCTCCCCTACCCCAGCTTCTTCGCGAACCTCGTGGTGTGCGATCGCTCGGTTCTCGGTCGCTCCATCCCCGGTGTTCCCGAGCAAGTCGCGCGTTGCGTCAAGCCGCACGGCGGCATCATCTGCCTCGGACCGAATGCCGGCGCGGATCACGACGCGTGGTTGACGAAGACCTCGCTCCTCAGGGAAGACGCCGTCCGCGAGTTGCGTGACGGATGGGTCACCGTTCGTCGCGTCGCGTTGCCCGGTGCCGCGTCGTGGACGCACCAGTACGGCAACCCCGGCGCGAGTTCGAGCATCACGGACCAACGGGTTCGCGACGGCCTCAGCGTCTTGTGGTACGGCGACCCCGGCCCGAGTGCCATGGTCAACCGCCACCAGGGCGCCGCCGCTCCCCTGGCTGTCAATGGGCGCCTGTTCGTCCAGGGCGACCAGACAATCCAGGCGTACGACTCATACAACGGCCTCAAGCTGTGGGAACGGAAGAACCCGGGGTCGGTGCGCACCGGAGTGTTCCGCAATTTCGAACCGGGCAACCTCGTCGCAGACGACAACAGCTTGTTCGTCGTGGTCGGCGATCACTGTCGGCGGATCGACGGAGCTACGGGCAAACTGCTGCACACCTACCCGATTCCGGTCGGCAAGACGAAGAAGGACAAGCAAGAATCCTGGGGCTACGTCGCGGTACACGACGGCCTGCTGTTTGGCAGCACCACGCTTCGCAAGCTGATCCCGGCGGCACAACGAAGGCGCGGCAAGCCGTTCCAGACGGTCGCCACCAACAAGCTGTTCGCCTACGAAATCGCCACGGGGAAACTCCTGTGGGAGCACCAGGGCAAGAGCATCATGCACAACGCGGTCGCCGTCTCCGGTAGTCGCATCTACTTCATCGACGCCTCGCTCACGCCGGTGCAGCGCGAGCAGTTGCTGCAGCAGGACAAGAGCGAGTTGGAGAACCTCACTGGCGAAGCGCGCAAGCTGGCAGAGGAACGAATCAAGCGGGTCGATGCCCGGCTCGCCGTCGCGGTCAACATCAAGACGGGCAAGCAGGTGTGGTCCAAGCCCGTCGACGTCACCGATTGCACGAAGGTCGGCATCGGCGCCGGCGAGTTGACGCTGATGGCGTACGATGAGCACATCGTGCTGTGTGGCGCAAACGCGAACGGCCACTACTGGAATCAATTCCTGAAGGGTGACTTCAAACGCAGACGCCTCGTCGTTCTCGCCGCAGACGACGGTCACAAGGTCTGGGCCCGCGACGCCAACTACCGCCACCGTCCGATCATCGTCGGTCGTGACCTGATCGCGGAGCCCTGGGCCTTCGATCTCGAGACCGGCGTGCAAAAGACCCGCGTCCACCCGCTGACAGGCGTGCAGGAACCATGGCTGTTCGCGCGACCGGGTCACCACTGTGGTCCCAGCGCTGCGACTCCGGGCATGTTGCTGTTCCGATCGAAGTTCACGGCCTACTACGACCTCAACTCCGACAGCGGCACACGCCACTTCGCCGGGCACCGCCTCGGCTGCTGGATCAACGCGATCCCCGCCGACGGACTCGTCCTGGTTCCCGAAGCGAGCGCCGGCTGCGCGTGCCTGTTCTCGTTGACCTCGACGATCGTGTTCGAGCCGAGCCGCCACAGACAAGTCTGGGGTGTGTACGGCGCCGCGGGAACCACCACGCCTGTGCAACACATGGCTCTCAACCTCGGAGCGCCGGGCGACCGCCGCGACGCGCGCGGCAAGCTCTGGTTGAGCTATCCTCGGCCCGCGTCCCGCAAGGGAATCGACCTCCCGCTGAGAGTGGGCAACAAGTTCGCGAAGAAGGGCGGATTCTACGCACTCAACGCCGAGTCTTCCGCGCTGAAGAACACCCCCGCGAATGGTACCGTGCCCTGGGTCTTCGCATCCGGAGCCAGGGGACTGACGAGTT
Source organism: uncultured candidatus Brocadiaceae bacterium (assembly GCA_964469555.1). GTDB lineage: Bacteria > Planctomycetota > UBA1135 > UBA1135 > UBA2386 > CAYYAQ01. The sequence goes on from CAYYAQ010000005.1 coordinate 14,478, forward strand.
GCACTGTACCGTTGATCGGCAAGGGAGAAGCCGAGGCGACATACACCGTGCGACTGTTCTTCGTCGCCAGCAAGAAAGACGGTAGCAAGCCGCGGCGGTTCGACATCCGCCTCCAGAACAAGACCGTCAAGAAGAGCCTCGACGTGAAGACGGCGGCCGGCGGCATCGACAAGGCGCTGATGCGAGAGTTCCACAACATCTCCGTCAAGGCTGCGTTGAAGATCGAGCTCGTCCCGCGAGGGAAGACTCCGACCGTCGAACAACTGCCTCGGTTGTGCGCGATCGAGGTGCTTCGCACCGGTGCGGAGGAGATCCGGAAGTGATGTTTCGGATACTCGCGGTCTCCGTCTGCGTGTCCGTCAGCGCCGTGATGTGCCGCTTCACCGTGCGAGACGTCGGCTTCGTGGACCTCGGGGACTCGGGCTACCGGTACTACACGTTCGTCTCGGACGCCCAATCGCCGGGCGCCACGGAGTCATCCCGCAAACTCACGGAGGCCATATTCGCCGACACCAACATCGAGTTCACGGTCGTCGATCCCCTGGACGATTTGGACGAGACAGGGCGGGAGTACCTGCGTGACCTGAAGATCAAACGGTTCCCGACAACGGTGCTCGTCCACCCGGACGGACGGGCTATCGAGATACCCATCGAAGGCAGCTTCGACGCGTCCGCGGCGAGCGTCTTCGAATCGGTCGCCAGCTCGAGGCTCAGGACCCGGATCACCGAGGCAGTGCTGCGCCGCTACTGCGTGGTTCTTCTGGCCGAGTGCGACGATGCGAAGAAAAACGACGACGCAAAGCGCGCGGTGGCCACCGCGTTCGCCGCGATCAAGAAGGTGTTCGACAAGATGCCGAAGGACGTCGGCACCCTCCCCGAGTTGATCGCCATCCCGCGAACCGACCAGGCCGACGAGAAGATCCTGCTGTGGTCCCTCGGGGTCAAGGCGGTCAACGCCAAGGAGAGCAGGGAGCATCCGTCCGTGACCGTGTTGACGGGACGTGTCCGACGCTTCGGCACGACTCTCGAAGGCGAGGACATCAACGAAGACTCCGTACTCGGCATCCTCGCCAAGGCCGGCGAGTCGTGCGAGTGCGGCCTGGACCGTTCGTGGATGCGCGGCATGCGGGTCCCGCTCCGCTGGGACGCGGACACCCGGCAGCTCGCCTCGGACGTGCTCGGCTTCGATCCCGAGAATCCGCTCGTCAAGGCGGAGATCAGCAGCATCCTGGCGAAGGGCCCGAACGGACAGCCGGGAACGGACGGAGGTCCGCCGACCGTCGCGGACCTGTTGCTCGGCTATTCCGAGGCGGCGATCGCGGAAGGTGATCCCATCGAGGAAGAAAAGCCCACGCTAGACACCGAGAAGGAAGAAGAGACCGAACCCGCCAGCGAAAGGGCGATGTTGTGGACGCTCGGCGGGCTCCTGTTCGCGAGCCTCGGCGTCGCCGCATTCGTGCTCCTGCGAGTCCGGCGGTAACGCCCAGCGAGATGCGTCGGGCGGGGAGCATCGTGGGGCAAGGCAGAGAGCGGTTCGGGCTCGTCACGTCGGCATGGAGTGACCGGCAGCGGGCCTGGTCCGTACTCGTGACCTGAGATCAGGACCTACGACCGTCATCAGTGGCACGAAAGACCGCATGACGGGGGTTCCCCGCCAGGGCCACCGCCCGGAGCTGTTCGAGGTCAGCAAAAATCCCGGCTCGGCCGCCTTATCCGCTTCGCGGAGATTATGACACTCTTCGTCGTTCGAGGGCGCCGGTACACGTGCTAGGTTGCTACTCAGCATCGAGACAGCCCGTCGCCTTGGCGTCGGGTGGCCAACCTGCCGAGGAGCGGCAAGGTGGTTTGATCGGGCCTCGTGGCCCGGTCGATGCGCGCGGGCCTGTAGCCCGGCGAACGAAGGCTCCTGCAGCGTGTGGCGCTGCTCCTCGATGCGTAACCCGAGAGGAGTCAGAACCATGCCCGCTAACCAACGACCCCCCAATCCACTGCCCGGTAGCCCGCTGTTCGACAGCCCCGCTGACGGAATGGCCTGGATGGCCAAGCACCGGCCCGGGGTGCTTGTGAAGTACTACTGTCAAACCGGGACCGATGTATGGGCGGCCGAGGAGCTGCCCGAGGATTGGCCGCTGCGCAAGGGCGCGATCATTTTCAGCGTGAATCGACGCAGGCCCGAGAAGACGCAATCCCAGAGTCCAGGAGAGGAGTAGTCAACCGATGCCCGAACAACCAGACAATGCAAGGTCGAAGGGAGACGAGTTTCTGCGCCGACTCCTGGGGCCGCGTGCCGCGCCGTTGCCAGTGGTTCTGGAACCGGACGCTTCCCAGGACTTGCCCGAGGAGCCGCTGCCGTCCGAGGAGCCCGACTGGCTCGCCGGGTTGATGCGAAAGACTGGGGCTTCACGCGAGGAGCTGGAGGAAGAGGCGAGGGAGCTGGGCTTCTAGCCTGGGAGCCCGGCCCCGGAGTTATGACACGATCGGCGGTTTGCAGCCGCCGACGTGTCAGCTAAACTTGTTACCAGCATCAGGAAAGGCGCTCCCTTTGGGGGGTGCCGACCAACCTGGCCCGGAAGGCCAAGGTGGTTTCCTTCGGCGGTGTTCGCCGGGGGGATGCGCGCAGGGCGAGAGGCTCTGGCGAACGAAGCTTCCGGCGGCGCCGACCGCGCCGCGTTCCTGGTGCGTGACATCGCGAGGAGTTACGCATCATGCACGAGACCATCTCCGTCCGCGTCGACGCGGACAACCCTGACCACCACCTGTGGCAGAACGGCAAGACCTGGTGGATCCACTACACGGTCCACACCGACGAGGGGCGCCAGCGACGAGTCCGCTATTCGCTGCACACCAGGGACCGTGAGCGGGCCCGGATGCTCCGCGACGCTGTGTTTCTGGGCTGGTTGCGCGAGCCTGATCGCGCGGCAGGTCCGCGGCCCCGCTGGGTGTTCTGCAAGACGGCAGACCCTGATTACCGGCCCGAGAGTTACTGGGGCGAGGAGGCGATCCACGCCAACATCAAGGGCGAGTGGCGTCGTTGCGCCATCCGCGACGCGGTGCAGTCGGCGTCCGTCGACGAGGTGCCGCCGTTCATCTTCTCGGACGCTCTGCCGGACCCGCTGCGCCAGACGGTCGGGCGCATCCACCCGACCTTCATGGGGGGCGAGTACCTCCCGGACTACTTCGAGGGTGAGGTGGAGATCGCGAGGGTCAGCATCAAGTCGACCACCGGCGATGTGTTCAGCGTGCGGGCTCGGCGCAAATCCGACCGGATCGACTACCGCATGGTAGACGAGTACGAGACGACATACGCGGTGGCGCCACGGGTGTCTCGAGAACCGATCACGCTCGCGGAGCTGATCATGTTGATCGAGCGGGTCGGTCGCGATGACTGCGAGCGCGGCGGTGGGGTCGGCGAGGGCTACACCGACTCGCACCGCAACGGCAACCTCTATCCCGACACCGCCGAGCGCTGCATGCAGCTGTTGCGATTCGTCACGGTCGACTCGGAGTTCTACCCCGACCTCGCCGAGTGCTTCGAGGCCAGCGCCGAGCGCTGGCTGGAGCGGCGGCTGGAGGCGTAGTCTTGCCACGGCGACGAGGAAGCGGAACTCGCGTGAACTTCTGATCCCAGCTAGGCGTGCAAGCCGGCCAGTCGCGCCGTCGCGAACGCCGCCTGGAAGTTGAACCCGCCGATCGGCCCGTCCACGTCCAGGATCTCGCCGCACAGGAACAAACCCGCCGTGGCCTTCGATTCCATGGTCCGGCCATCGACCTCCTCGAGCGGGATGCCACCGCGCGTCACTTCCGCGTGACCCAACCCCAGGCTTCGGTCCACGGGGACGCGGCATTCCTTCAACAGGTGCAGCAGTCTCCTTCGTTTGTCCTTCGAGAGTTCCGCGACCGTTCCGTCGGCATCTGCCAGGCGCACCAACGCCTGGCGCAACCGCTCCGGCAGTTCGCGGGGGAGTGAGTTGGCGGTGCTCCGTCGACCACTCACGCGTGCCTGATCCATCCACTGGCGCGAAAGCTCTTCCGCGTTCGCGTCCGGGATGAAATCGAAGATCACCTCGCAGCCCGGACCCTCCTCTTCGACGAACCCCGACAAGTCCATCGGCCCCGGACCGGACAGCCCCTTGTGCGTGAACAGGATCGGACGCCGGCGACGACACAGCACGTCTCCGCCCTTCTTCGCGACGGCGATCACCGAATCGTTCAGTACGATGCCCGCGAGTTCGCGGACCCACGACTCCGACACGGCGAGCGGCGCGAGGTGCGGCACGGTCGGCGTGAGTTCATGACCGAACTGCCCGGCGACCCGATAGCCGTCACCCGTGGAACCCGTCTTCGGATAGCTGATGCCACCGGTCGACAGCACGAGACTCGTGCAGCGGATGTCACCGCGCGGCGTAATCACCACGAAACGACCGTCCGCGGCTCGCGACGCGTGGAGCATCGGCGTGGTGGTCACGATCGTGACGCCGGCGTCCGCGGCGAGTTTCAACAGGCACCGCAAGACATCCGCAGCGCGACCCGAGACCGGGAAGATCTTGTCGAGGTCCTCCTCCCGCAGAGGAACCCCGGCTCCCTCGACCATCGCCACCAGCTGCTCGGGCTGGAACGAGCGCAACGCGTGACGCAACCAGCGACCGCGTCGGGTGCCGTATTCAGCCTCCAACTCCCGCCCGGTCTTCGTCGTCGTGAGATTGCACCGACCGCCACCGCTGATGAGGATCTTCAGGCCGAGTCGCGAGTTCTTCTCGAGCAACACGGTGCTGCGACCGCGGCCAGCGGCCTGGATCGCGGCCATCAACCCGGCGGCTCCGCCACCGACGACGACGACGTCGACAGACTTCGGCAGGGCGGGCGGCGTGTCGATCGGTTCGGGCATCTTGCGCCCGAACGTAGCCTACTCCCCTTCTACTGAAGCGTGGAACCGAGGAAGAAGGAGAGCCGACGCTCGTCGTCAGCCAGCCATTCGTACCACACGATGCGGTAATCGCCGGTAACGCTGCCCGACGAGAGTTCCTCGCCATCTCCGCTCGCGGGCCGACGCAAGACGAGCCATCGTCCGATGGTCCCCGATCGGGTCAGACTGTGCGAATCGCGACCCCTCGCGCCACGGCGAACTCCGTCGAAGTCCTCGCCGTCAGGTCTCGACCGTCAGGGCATGGCCCGCTTGAGGGCCTCGAGGTCCGGCTCGATCTCGGCGAACCGGGTCTCGCGTGACAGCAACTCGGCGAGGGCTGTAGGGACTTCCACTGGTCGGCCGATGCGGGGCTCGACCACGTCTTTGAACTTCGCCGGGTGCGCCGTCGCCACGATCACGGCGGGGGCGAATTCCGGACGAGTGTCGAGCAGATGCGCCGCCGTCGCGGTGTGTGGATCAAAAACGCGGCCCCACTGCCCTGGTCCCGCCTCGATCACGGCACCGATCTGCGCGTCGTCGACACTGACCGAAACGATGTTCTCGCGGAGTGTCTCCACGTCGGGGAACAGATGGAGGACGCGTTCCATGTTGCTCGGGTCGCCGACATCCATCGCGTTCGCCAGCGTTCGTTGCGACGGTCGTGGTCGCCACTCGCCACTGAGCAAGTAGTCCGGAACCGTGCGGTTGCTGTTCGTCGCCAACACGATCATCCCGATCGGGAAACCCATCTCCTTGGCCCATATCGCGGCGGTCGCGTTGCCGACGTTGCCCGAAGGAATGATGAACGTCGGATTCTCTGCATGTTGCGCGCGGAAGCGAAGCGCCGAGTAGGCGTAGTACACCGATTGCGGCAGCAACCGCGCGATGTTGATGCTGTTCGCCGTCGTCAACCGCCGCTCCCGACGCCACGACGCGTCCGTGAATGCCTGCTTCACGACGCGCTGGCAGTCGTCGAACGTGCCACGAACCGCGAACGAGTGGACATTGTCGCCCCAACAGGTCAACTGGTGCTGCTGCTCGGGCGATACCCCGCCGCTCGGAAAGAGGATGCCGACTTCGATTCCCGGTCGTCCATCCAGCGCAGAGGCGACGGCCCCACCCGTGTCGCCGGACGTCGCAACCAGCACAGTCCGCGGGGTTGGTGACGCATCTTCGAGGTGCGCGAAGCACTCCCCGAGAAAACGGGCCCCGACGTCCTTGAACGCTGCCGTCGGCCCGTGGAACAACTCGAGCACGGCGTGCGATGGCTTGTCGATTTCGGCGGGAGGCAGAACCAGCGGCACCGGGAACGAGAGAGCGCGCGCGCAAATGTCCGGCAAGTGCTCCGCGAGAGGATCACCGACGAAGAACGGCGCCAGCACGACGGCTGCGAACTCCGCGAGAGACTCTCCACCCTCAAGACTCGCGATATCGAATTGCGGAAAACGCTCCGGCACGAACAACCCACCGTCCGGCGCCAAACCCTGCTGCATCGCGCTAGAGAACGACTCCGCGCCTTCACCCCGGGTGCTGTGGAACTTCGTCATGAACGTTCCCGGACCTTCGCACCCTCCAGTGAAATCGGGCCGACCCACGCATCCGAGACGATGTCGTGGCCCGCGAGAGTCCCGACGATCGCGTCGCGCACGACCTTTGTCTCCGACTCGTCGGCGACAAAAGCGAAGATGCTCGGTCCCGATCCAGCGATCGAACTCCCGAGCGCACCCGCGGTGCGAGCGGCGGCGCACGCCGCCCAGGCACCAGGAATCGTCGACGCGCGTTGCGGACCGATCACCACGTCCCGCATCGAACGCCGCAGCAAGTCCACGTCATCGCGGAAGCACGCGGCGATGAAGCCGGCGAGGTGGGCCGACTGCAGCACGAAGTCCTTCACGGAGACGCTGTCTCTGAGTATCGCGCGTTGGGCGCGGGTGTCCTGCCGCAAGCGCGGTCGCACGAGCACGCACGACAATCCCGAGGGCACGGGGATCTCCACGACCTCGGGTGGATCGTTCGGGAGGTAGCAGCACAGCCCGCCGAACAGGCAGGGTGCGACGTTGTCGCCGTGGGCGAGGGCTCCGCCGTCCGCGCTACCGCTCGCCGCCGCCTCGCCAGCGAGCGCGTAGCGGAGCAGCTGCGCGCGTGGTATGGACTGATCAACCAACGCGGCTCCGGCGACGACTGCCCCGACCGCTGAAGCCGCAGAACCGCCCATTCCTGAGCCGATCGGGATGCCCTTCTCGAGCCGGACACGGAACCCGTGAGCCAGATCGAGATCGTCGACCATCGCCGCGAGCGCTCGTGTCGCCGTGTTCTCCTTCGGGCTGGAGGGCAAGTCCTGGTCCCCCTCGAAATCAGCACCTCGCACCCAGTCGAGAACGACGGCACCCTCGGGATCAGGGTCGTCGACTCGTTCGACCGTGACGAGGTCGCCGAGTTCGGCGAATGAGAAGCCCATCACGTCGAAACCGACAGCGACGTTGGCGACTGTCGCCGGCGCGAACGCGGTGGCGGTTCTTGGCGTTTGACTCATTGTGGAGCTCCGAGAGACGAGGCAAGTCGCAAGAGGTCGCTGAACACACCGGCCGCCGTCACCGCCGGGCCAGCACCCGGGCCCTGCACGATCAGGGGTTGGTCAGCGTAGCGGTCGGTCGTGAAGATGATGATGTTGTCACCGCCCTGGATTCGCGCCATCGCGGAGTCCTTGGCGACCCTACGCAACCCGACGTCGACGTTTCCCGATGCTTCTATCACTGCCACGTATCGAAGGACTTCGCCGGTCGCGTCCGCCTCCAGGCGAAGAGCCTCCATCTTCGCGTCGGCGCTCGTGAGACCGGCGACGAACTCGTCGGGATCCTCGACGTCAGAGAGATCGTCCGGCACGAGGCTCGAAACCGAAATCTCATCCAGCTCCAACGGCAGCCCGATCTCGCGACCGAGGATCACGGCCTTGCGCGCGACATCCATGCCCGACAAATCGTCGCGGGGGTGCGGCTCGGTGTAGCCGAGGGCCCGCGCTTCCTGGACGGCGGCGGAGAATGTGCACTCGGGGCCGAACGCGCTCAGCAGGAAGGACAGGCTACCCGACAGAACTCCCTCGATCCGGTGGATCCGATCACCGGTCTCGAGCAGGTCGCGCAGTGTGTTGATCACCGGCAGCCCAGCGCCGACGGTCGCTTCGTACAGATAGTTCGTCGCCGCCCTACCGCCCAGCTCGCGCAAGCGCTCGTAGACGGAGAACGCGGTGGTGTTGGCCTTCTTGTTCGGGGTTATCACGTGGATGCCACGCTCCAACCAACCAATGTAGCGCTCGGCGACCGTCGCGCTGGCTGAACAGTCGATGATCACGGCGTGCGGGATGTGACCAGCCTGCACGTACCGCGTGAACGCGTCGAGATCGACCGCCTCGCCCTCGCCCGGTTTGGCATCGCCGTCGCCGAGCTTCTCCGCGAGGCTCGACGCATCCACACCCTGATCCGAGAGAAACATCCGCCGCGAATTCGCGACGGCGCGGAATTTGAGATCGATGCGGAACTTGGACTGCAGGGCTCCGGCTCGGGCCTCGAACTGCCGCAACAACTCCGCCCCAACCTGGCCGGGACCGACGATGCCGACCGAGAGCGTGTGACCGGAGAGATAGAATCCCGCGTGCACGGCGCGCAACGCTCGCGCCGCGTCTTCCTGATCGACGACCGTCGAGATGTTCCGTTCCGACGCACCCTGCGCAATCGCACGGACATTGATTCCCGCGCGTCCGAGCGCCCCGAAGAAACGGCCCGCGACACCCTGGGTTTGAACCATGTTGTCTCCCACGGCAGCGAGGATGCTGTAGGGACCGGAGATGTCGACACGCTGCACCTGGCCGTGTTGGAGCTCCGAGGCGAACGCTCGCTCGACCGCGCGACGCGCGGTCTCGGCCTGGTCGCCGGGGATGGCGGCGCATACCGAGTGCTCCGAACTCGCCTGGGAGATCATGATGACGGACACGCCGACCTCGCGCAGCGCGAAGAACATTCGACTCGCGACGCCAGGAACGCCGATCATGCCAGCGCCTTCCAGGTTGAGGAGGGCGACGTCCGAGACGGATGAGAAACCCTTCACGGCCGACCTTGGCTTCGCGCGCCGGGTCGGTCGTTCTTCTGCGAGGTTCGAGATCTGGGTTCCGGGAAGCCCGGGCGAGGCCGCATTCTTGATCAGGATCGGGATGCCGCTCTCGATCGCAGGAGCCATCGTCTGGGGATGCAGGATCTCCGCGCCGAAGTACGCGAGTTCCATGGCTTCACTGTACGACAGCGACGGAAGGACACTCGCCTCAGGCACCAACCGAGGGTCCGCGCTCATCACGCCATCGACGTCGGTCCAGATCGTGATCGAACGGGCTCCGAGGAGTCGACCGAAGATCGACGCGGAGAAGTCGCTGCCATTGCGACGAAGCGTCGTCGGGATTCCATTCGGGTCACGGGCCACGTAGCCGGTGATGACGAGGTGCGTCGCATCGGATTGATCGAGGCGCCGCTTGAGGAGTGCGTGCGTCGCTTCCCAGCGCACAGCGGGACCGGTCTCGTCGTGCCCGACCACGAGCACCTCGCGCGCGTCGATCCAATCGACGGACTCGCCGCGCCGCGCGAGCAATCCGTGGAGCATCTGCGCGGACCAGAGTTCGCCGTAGCCGCTGACAAGCTCGGTCGTCGTGTCAGGACAGACCCCGGCGATGCGAACGCCGCGCAGCAGGTCTTCGATGTCCGATACGTCCTTCTCGATCGCGGCGATGACCGGTGAGGCGCCCGCGGCGAGCAGTTCCTCCGCCGTCGAGATACTGCGGTCACGCAGAGCGTGCACCACTTCCTTGTAGTCCCCGTCTGGATCACTCGCGAGCTCCGTCGCGCGGATCAACTGATCGGTGATTCCTCCCATCGCCGAGACGACGACGGCGACCCTTTCAGTCGTGGCGCGGCCACCGGTGATCGAGTCCGTCGTGAGGTCGGCGGCATGGGCGATTCGTGCGGCGTCTGCGAGACAGGTACCACCGAACTTGAAGACCTGCCACGCGACGGACGACATCACCTGAATATCGGCGTGGACGGACCACGGACCACTGCGAAATCTGCGATCGGGACGGCAAATTCTCGCCCGCTCACTTGTTCGCGAGCCAGGAGTCGTAGGCGCGCCGGATCGCGTCCACCCGAACCCGGTTTACGCCAAAGTCGTAGTAGCCGACGCGGGACGACGAGCGCACGTGCACGAGCTTGTCCGCGGGCACGATGTGGAACTCGACGTCGTCCTTGAAACGGAAGATCAGGGTCGTGAACTGGAACCGGAGGTAGTGCTCCTCCTTCTTCATCAACACGGTGCGTGGCATGGCGGCGATGATCGCTTCCAAGCCAGCGCGGGTCTCGTCGACGCTCTTCACGAGTGGGAACGCATCCACGCGGTGGCCGCCGTCCTCCGCGAGGCTTGAGACGCAGTTCGGGCTGCCGGGACACGACGTGAGTCGACCATCGCGCAGACCGAGGTCGGGAACACTGCAGGACGCGAACGAGATGAGCAAGACGGGCCCGAGAGTCGAGCTACAAGCGAGCTGTCGAGGTGCGTCGAACATGCCGCCCATTACTCGACCCGCTCGAAACGGAACACGTTCGCGGATTCCTTGCCGCTCGAGCTGACTCCCTCGACGCCAACGGTGAGAACGCCGTCTTTGGAGCAACTGTAGATCAGGCGCTTCATCTTCGTGTGGGTCGGGTGTTCGAACACGGCCTCCCGCTTACCGACGCTCTTCAACGGAAAGTCGAGCGGCTTGCCGACGGGTTCCCACGCGACGCTGCCTGGGCCTAGATGGCGAAGGTAGAAGGTGACGCCCTTCCTCGTCTTCTCGATCAGCAAGAACTCGTACACCCACCCGACGTCCTTCTTGAGCCAGCGGCACGTGCCAGTCATCGAGTTGCCGAGCGGCGGGTTCCAGCTCTCCTCGAGAACCTGCGCGGCGGCGGTGAGAGGCAGGGCGCGAGGGATCGTGATCATGGCGAATTCCGAGTTTCAGAGGGCATGGTGAAAGGCCACCACCCAGAGGACGTCCCGGCCATCTAGGATTCGACAAGAGTTCCGAAGGAATCGCTAGGTCCCGGTGCGGATTCAGGGCGCGGTCGAGGTGCGAGGCACGGCTGGATCCCATGTCACCAGCGACGGCTTGCCAAGGGGTTGTGAACGATCGGGGCGGAATCGGCCGCGGCGGCAGAGGGTTCTTCCTCGCGGCATCGCTCGGGATCGACCAGGGGATCGGTTTGCCGTCCGTCGTCCTCTTCCCGCTCGACAACGATTTCATGCTGGTGACCTCCATGACGACGCCTTCGATCCTCCAGGGCTTCCAGGGCGTGATCCCGCAGAGCGGATCCACGATCGCGCAGATCAACATCCCGCCGCTGCCGTTCCTCATCGGCCTCGACCTCTTCGACGCCGGCCTTCTGGACGACTTCCGAACCGTGAACGAGCCGGCCGCCGTGCACATCACGATGTAGTCGGAGCAGGACTTGTCGACGCCATGGACTCATCAGCGACGTGTGGAGCGTCGCGCGCCCGGGCGGTTGCCGAGACCGAAAATGCACCCGATAATCAACGGGTACCGAACGGTCACGACAAGTCCATCTCTTGACGCCCCCTTCGCGAGCCAATCGTGATCACCGGTTCACTTCCACCTAGGGTGGCTCTCGGATGTCACGCATTTCCGCCTCGGTGTAATCGACGAGAACTCCCGACTCGCAATGTACGCTTGCCGTACGCAGGCCCCGCGCAGGCACGCTGCGCGGGGCCGCTTTTCTTTGTGTCGGCTCTACTCGCTCTTGATCTCGATGCGGCGAGTCTTCTCGACCGCGGCCTTCTTGACCGTGATGGTCAGGATGCCGTGCCTGGCTTGTGCGACGACGTCGTCCGGAGTGACTGGAATCGGGAAGGAAAAGCTCCGGGAGAACTCACCGTAGACTCGCTCGGTGATGTGTCCACGCCTGGTGTCGGCCTCGGACTCCGTGTTCTTCTTCTTCTCGCCCTTCAGGGTGAGACCCTCGGACGTCACGGTCAACTCCACGTCGCTCACGTCGATGCCCGGTAACTCTGCAGTGATGACGAATGACTCATCGGTCTCTCGCACATCCACGCTGGGCACCCAGCACGACGACTTCTTCGCATCGCCCCAGAACTGGTTGAACAGCTCGTCGACGGTTCTCGGAAACAGCAGGTCCGCGACGTTGGGCAGTTTGCTCGGCTTCATCTTTTTTCTTCCTCGTTTGGTTGGTTTGAATCAGGTTCGTGTCCTGAAAGGTTGTCGCCCGCGTCTAGCCTTGCGGCGGGCATCCATTCAGGCGACTTTTCTACGGAAAGTGCCGAGAACGGGTCCCCCACGCCGGGACACTGCCAAATCGCGTGGGTGCGACACGCGAAACTGCCAGATCCGCAGGCTCGACTTGGGGTCCCCACACAGGCGTCGTAAACTCTCGCGGATGAACCGCTACCTACTCGCCCTTGCCCTCGCACTCCTATCGTTGTGCATCGGCTGCGACGTCGTCGGTGAGACGGGCAAATACCCCGTCATCACCGGCACGAAGGACGCGCGCATGGTGCAGGACGTCGGCGAGAGGATCGCGAAGGCCTGCGGTCGCAACTACGCGTGGGAGTTCAAGCTCCTCGACGCACCAAAAGTCGTGAACGCGTTCGCCCTTCCCGGAGGCAAGATCGCGATCTACTCCGGGATCCTGAAAGTCACAAAGGACGAACACGGGCTCGCTACGGTGATGGGACACGAGGTTGCCCACGCGACGGCAAGGCACGGCGCCGAAAGGATGACCGACACGACTATTGCGAAACTCGGATTAGGTGCCGCGGCGCTGGTGCTCGAAGGTTGGGACAAGGAATCCGAGGAAACCAAGGGGATGGTCATGACTGGCCTCGGCCTCGCCGGTAAGGGCACCCTCCAGAAATTCAGCCGCACCCACGAGAGCGAAGCCGACACCATCGGCCTCGAGTACATGATGCGTGCCGGCTACGACCCCGAGGCCGCACCCAAGCTCTGGGAACGCATGGCGAAACTCAGCGCGGGAAAGGGACCCGGTATGCTCGAGTCGTTCTTCGCGAGCCACCCACCATCCCTCGAACGCGCTGCGAAAGCTGATCCCGATTCTGCGGCAGAAGCTCGCCGACGAGAAAACGGGCTCCGCACGGGAGTGATCGGGAACTGATTCGCGATACTGTTTGTGGGTGTGACGGGCCGTGACCGTCAAACAGCAGAACTAGCACGTAGATGGTGCTCCAAGACACGAAATGACGAATTCCTACCACTCCTCGAATCAGCAGGTGTCGACGTGGTTTTTCCTCGCCGTGATGGGGCTGACCGTCCTCACGGCGCTGGGATTCCTGTACCTCGGTCGGCAGCTCGCACCGGGTTCGAACCTCCCGAGCACAGAGTTGAAGATACTCAGCCGGGCCTACGACCGGATCGACGAACACTACATCTACGACCTCTCCGAGGAACGGCGGGCCGAACTGATGCACGCCGCGATCTCCGGGATGGTCCGCAAGCTCGACAAGTATTCCCGCTACTACGCACCGAACAAGAGCGGAGACTACGACGTCGGCACCCGCGGCGTGATGGCCGGAATCGGCATCGTCGTCCAGACCGTCGAGGGCCAGGTCGTGCTGCTCTACCCGAGCCCGGGTGGACCAGCTGAGCACGCGGGACTCAAGGTCGGCGACATCGTCACTGCCGTCAATGGCACGCCGGTGCACAGTTCGAAGGAGGCGGTCGACGAAATCCGAGGCGAGCTCGACACGGCTGTGATCCTGACCATCAAACGCGGTGACGCGAAACACCGCGCCGTGTCCATCCATCGCGGCACGATCGTGATCCCAAGCCTCAAGTGGGCGCGAATTCTCGACAAGGAAAAGCGCATCGGCTACGTCTACCTCCAGAAGTTCGCCGAGAACAGCGCGACCGAACTCGACCTCTGGCTGCAACAACTGGACGCCGAACTCGGCCACCGACTCGACGGGCTCGTGTTCGATCTGCGAAACAACCCCGGCGGACTACTGAACACGTGTCTCGACGTCACGAACCGGTTCCTAAAAAAGGGGAAGATCGTCACGCTCAAGCGTCGTAACACCAAAGACGTCATCCACAGCGCCGACCCCGCGAAGTGCACGCGGCAAGAACTAGCTCTCGTATTGCTCCTCAACGGGAACTCGGCGAGCGCCAGCGAGGTCTTCGCGGGTGCGATGACGGACCACGGACGCGCGCAGCTGGTCGGGACGCGCAGCTACGGCAAGGGAGTGGTTCAGAGCGTGTTCAGCTGGAACGATAGCAAGGAACGCGTCAAGATCCCGACGTCCTACTACCTCACCCCCGCCGGTCGCAATATCGAGAACACCCTGCGTCCCAAGAGCGAACGAGGCAAGGGCGGCATCCCGCCGGACCACCTGGTGGACTTCAAGAAACCCATCGACGGGCGAATCGCGATCGCGCGCCTGCAACGCCGTGAGGTGCCGCGGAAGTACCGCGAAGACGTCGACGCCCTGTGCAAGGCGAACGAGAAGATCAAGATGTACCGACCCCTCGAACCAGACGAGGACGTCCAACTCGCCGCGGCGCTCGAGCAAGTGCGCGACATGCTGGACGCCAGGAAGAACGGCAAGTGACCGACAACCTGGTCCTCGGGATCGAGTCCTCCTGCGACGAGACGGCGGCGGCCGTCGTCCGCAACGGCACCGAAATCCTGAGCAACGTCGTGCATTCGCAGATCGAATTGCACAGCCGATTCCGCGGCGTCGTGCCGGAGATCGCCAGCCGTTCGCACACAACCCGGGTACTGCCGATTCTCCTGGGCGCGCTTCGCGAGGCCGAGGTCGCACCCGAGGATCTCACCGCGATCGCCGTGACGAACCGTCCTGGGATGATCGGGTGCCTTCTCGTCGGCATCGCCGCGGCCAAGTCTCTGAGCTGGCTGGGCGGGACGCCGCTGATCGGAGTCGACCACATCCTCGCCCACATCCACGCGGGTTTCATGACACGACCAGACCTCGCGCTGCCCTGCCTCAGTCTCGTCGCGTCCGGCGGCCACTCGGCGCTGTACCACGTGCGGCGGCCGGGCGATGCCGAACGGGTCGGCAGCACGCGGGATGACGCCGCCGGTGAAGCGTTCGACAAGGGCGCGGCGATCCTCGGGTTGACCTACCCCGGCGGTCCGTCGATCCAGGCCGCGGCCAAGGACGGTGATCCCGAAGCCGTGAAGTTCCCACGCCCGCTGCTCCACAAGTCTCTCGACTTCTCCTTCAGCGGGGTCAAGACCGCCCTCCTCTATCACTTGCGCGGCAGCGGCCTGACACGCCCGATGCCCGAACTGAGCCGCGCCGAGGTCTGTGACCTCGCCGCGTCCTACCAGGCGGCTATCGTCGACTGTCTCGTGACGAAGCTGCGCAGGGCCGCGGAGCAGTTCGGTTCGAAGGCGCTGACGATCGGCGGCGGCGTCGCCCGCAACGAGCTCCTGCGCGAGCGGATCACTTCCGACCCCGTGCTGTCCGAGCTCGAACAGGTCTTTCCCCCGATGGACCTGTGCTCCGACAACGGGGCGATGGTCGCGGGACTGGGCGCCCACCTGTTCGCGACCGGCCAGGTCGACGATCTGCGCCTGGACGCTACGGCGACTGCGCGGCGGTAGGGCGGACCGTTCCCGCGGAACGCAACGGGGGTGCAGAGGTGTCAGACGCCCGATTCGTTGCAGACACTCGTTGCGCCGGGCTCGCGGGGCCATCACGATGGGGCGCGGACGGACGATCGATGAACCACGACCTCAGGACGACGCTCAAACAGGTACGGGTCGGTGAGTTGTCGGTCGAGGAAGCGACGCGGCGGCTCTCGCCCAGCGCCGACCTCGGCTTCGCCAACGTGGACCTGGGCCGGCAAGAGCGCTGCGGATTCTCCGAGGTCATCTACTGCGCTGGCAAGACGCCCGAACAGGTCGTCGCCATCGCGGCGGAGATCCTCGAGCGATCGCCCAGGATTCTCCTGACGCGCGCCGACCAGACCCAAGCGGACGCAGTCGCCGCGGCGATCCCGGACGCGGTTTTCCACAATCGTGCCCGCTGCATCACGGTCGACCCCGAACCCCTCCCCCGAGAGGGCCTTGTGGCCATCATCGCCGCGGGGACAAGTGACCTCCCGGTCGCCGAGGAAGCGAGCGTGACCGCCCAGATCATGGGCTGCGACGTCACTACCCACTGGGACGTCGGCGTGGCGGGCCTTCATCGTCTGGTCGAGCGCATCGAGGCCGTGCGCGAAGCGAGGGTCATCGTGGCGATCGCGGGGATGGAAGGCGCCCTAGCGTCGGTCGTCGGCGGCCTCGTCGATCAACCCGTGATCGCGGTCCCCACCAGCGTCGGCTGCGGCCTGCACCTCGACGGAATCGTCCCGCTGCTGGCCATGCTCAACTCGTGCGCCGCCGGCGTAGCCGTGGTCAACGTTGACAACGGTTTCGGCGCCGGTTATTTCGCTGCACTCATCAACCGGACGAACGCTCCAAACCCCCCGATTTCTTGAAGCGCACCGAACGCAAACCCGCCCGCCTGATCCTCGAGGACGGCACCTGCCTCACAGGTCGGTCCTTCGGCGCCACGACCGATTCGATCGGCGAACTCGTCTTCAACACCTCGATCACCGGCTACCAGGAGATCCTGACGGATCCTTCGTACCGAGGGCAGGCGGTGTTGCTGACCCAACCGCACATCGGCAACTACGGCATCAACAGCGAGGATGAAGAATCCCGCCAGTTATGGCTCTCCGGGTTGATCGTGCGGGAGGCCTGCGCCCGCAGCAGCAACTTCC
This sequence comes from uncultured candidatus Brocadiaceae bacterium, assembly GCA_964469555.1. GTDB lineage: Bacteria > Planctomycetota > UBA1135 > UBA1135 > UBA2386 > CAYYAQ01. The sequence continues at coordinate 31,238 of CAYYAQ010000005.1, forward strand.
GGTCTGGCGGCGAACTCCAGGACTACCTCATTCAGCACGGCGTCCCGGGAATCGAAGAGGTCGACACGCGATTGCTCACGCGGCGCGTACGCGCCGGGGGGTCGATGAAGGTCCTGATCACCGAGGATGTCGACACGGCGACCGAAGAACTGGTGGAGCGCGTGCGGCAGGCTCCCTCGGTCAGCGACGAGGACCACGTGAAGGCCGTGACCGTCGACAGGGTGCAATCGTGGACACGGGGCTACGAGTCCCCGTTCTCGCCCCCGCTCCATGCGTCTCAGACTCGCTATTCCGTCGTGGCCTACGACCTCGGCGCGAAGCGCAACATCCTCCGCTCACTCGTGCAATGCGGATTCGACGTCACGCTCGTGCCGGCGGACACGCCCGCGGAAGCAGTGCTCGAACGCAAGCCGGACGCGGTCTTCCTCAGCAATGGTCCCGGGGACCCGGCGGTTCTCGACTACGCCGAGACGGCCGTCCGCGGCCTCGTCGAGAAGTTGCCGGTATTCGGCATCTGCCTCGGCCACCAGATTCTCTCCCGCGTGTTCGGCGCCGAGACGTTCAAGATGAAGTTCGGTCACCACGGTGGAAACCAGCCGGTGATGGACCTCACGACGGAGAAGGTCGAAGTCACGGCACAGAATCACTCGTTCGCGGTCGACCCGACGCGTCTTCCGGATGCCGTCGAGGTGACCCACATCAACCTGAACGACCGGACTGTCGAGGGCATCCGCCACAAGGAACTGCCGGTGTTCTCCGTCCAGTACCACCCCGAGGCCGCCCCAGGCCCGCACGACGCGCTCTACCTCTTCGAACGGTTCCGCAACCTCATCGAGCAGAGCTAGCCGGCTTCGAGAACGTCACTGGACCGGACAGCCAGCCGACGTCTACTTCCGCACCTCTTCCCTCTCGTAGAAATCGACGTAGAAGGGGTTCCACTTGCGCTCCTCGATGGAGAATTCGTCCATGTCGGAGGAAAGGAGTTCGCGACGCTCGTCTTCTTCCTCGGGGAAGTCGACGGCGAAGACGCGCACACCGCGACGGCGTTCGAGGCGCATGATCGGGAATAGCCGGGGGTTCTCGTCGCCTTCGAGCCGGATGACGACGCACTTGCGGCGGGTCATCACGAACATCTTGCGCTCCTCGTTGCGCTTGAACAGGCACGCCATGTGGATCGAAAACACGTCCGACTCCACGGTCAACATGCTGGTGAACTTCTCCTTCACCTTCGGATCGGCGATGTTGGCGAACTCCGACACGCTCTCCAGATCGTCGAGACTCGTAAAGATCTGCTTCGGCGGCTCGAGGCCTTCCTCCACGTCGCCTCCGTAGTCCGCGACATCCGTCTCGGCCTCCTCGCCCTCCTCTTCGGGAGCCTCTTCGTTTCGGTAGCGAAGGATCCCCTCGATCACCGAGTCCGGGATCTGGGCTTCCTTGAACAAGCACCGAAGCACCGCCCGGCTCGCGGTGTTCACGTTGATCTTGACGCCCTGCCCCTCATTCTTCGGCGCCGCGGCCTCACCGCCGGCCGCGCCCTCGGAACCCTGATTGCCCTGGCCGGCTCCTCCCTCGTTGGGATTGTTGCGGGCGTTCTTCTCCGGGTCGCCGGGATCGGCGCGGTAGGAGGTGTAGATCGTCAACACCGACTCGAGACCGGGAAGAACCTGAATCGGCGGCCCCTCCATGATCAGGTCGAAGAAGATCGTGTCCGTCACTCCGCGCTGCAGCAGGAGCTCGTCGAGATGGAGCGGAATCGTCTTCCGGTCGTCCTCAGGGTCATCGCTCTTGAGCTTCGGTCGCGGTCGGTTGTCATCATCGCGATTCTGCCCGAGTAGCCACTCCTCGATGGACGTGGCAATCGTCGTCGCATCCGAGGCGGAGATCTCGAACGACGTGTTCTCTCGCAGCCCGACGATCAAACGTTCCAACTGTTCTTTCGACTCGTCGGCGAAGTCCTGATCGGGGCTCGCCAGGCTGAGGATGTTGAACTTGCGGTTCTCGTCCTCGACCCAGACGTAGGTCGTCAACTCACCGTCCGAATACGCTGTCGGTTGAAACCACGGGTCGTTCGAACTGTCGGACGGGGGCTCTTCCTCGCCACCTCCGCCAGGGCCACCTTCACCGCCCGCTCCCGCTCCAGCTCCAGCTCCAGCTCCAGCTCCAGCTCCAGCTCCACCGAGGGGATTGGCGCCCTCGCCGCCCATACCTTCCATCTCGCCGCCACTCAGGTCGTCCTTGAGCATCTGCTCGACCTCGAGCAGGTTGTTGCTCAGGTGGTTCTCCATCTTCGTCATCAGGGCGTCGTTCTCACCCGTGATGCTGGCCATGCGCGCGGTGGTGACGAGGTCCCCGACGAGGACGAACAGCAGGACGCTGAAGATCACCACGAGGATGAGGGCGATGCCTTCCTCGCCCTGGCGGCGATTCGGCGTGGATCCTGCTGGTTTCGGTTGTGGCATCGCGTTGGATGTTTGTGGTCCAGGAAGTCCGATGTGCAGATTGTGACGGGATTCTAGGCCAGTTCTTCCCCGTCGTCCGCATTCTGACGAAACAAGGACAGTGTGACACAACCCCCGGTCAGCAATACGACAAGCGCAGGCCTTCTAGCGGGCCAGGACGTCCTCGCTGCCGATGCGGATCCGGGGCGTGATCAAGAACTTCAACTCGGTCTCCGAGGTCTGCTCCGTGGTCTGGCGGAACAGGTAGCCCAGGATCGGAATGTCCCCCAGGATCGGGATCTTCGTCTCGTTCTCGAATGACGTCCGGGAGCGCAGACCGCCGATCATGACGGTCTTGCCGTTTGGAACGTGAACGGACGTGATCGCGCTTCGGGTCGACACGACCGGGGTCGGGACGACCTCCGTGTCGGCGAAGCCAGTCACGGCGGACACGTCGATATGGATCTCGAGGATCACGGTCTCCGTGCCTGCGATGCTCGGCTTGATCCCCATCGTGATCCCGACCGGTCGGAAGGCGACGTCGGTGGACGAATTGACACCGACGATCTTCGCCTTGGGGAAGGGGAAGTCCGTGAACGTAGCGATCGCTGCCGTGCCGCCGTTGCGGACGACGAGCCTCGGACTGCTGAGAACATCGGCGCGACCCTGGGCCTGCAGCACTTCGAGGGTCGCGTCGAGTTTCCAACCGTCATGGATGCCGCCGAGATCGAGGAGGCCCCTCGAACTCAGGCCACTTCCGGCGGGCGAACTGAGCGGAAACGCGGACGTGATCGTGCTGACGAGTTTGCCGCCCGAGAGGTTGCTGAACGCCGAGGGAGGGATCTTCGCACCCCCGGGGCCGCCGCCCCCACCGGTGCCGAACGAGAGGCTGTCCGACGTCGAGAACTCGACGACCTTCACCTCGATCTCGACCTGCGGGATGTTCGAGTAGAAGAGATTGAGGGCGTCTTCGAAAGCCGCGAGGTCAGGCGCCTTCGCCGTGACGAGGAGCAGGTCATTGGTCTCCTCCGTGCCCTTGATCGGCACCATGGGCTTGGTTCCGGGCTTGCCGGTGGCGTACATGACCTGGGGAACGCTCTCGAACCCGGCTACGTAGCTGATCTCGACCAGATTGTCGCCCAACATCGAGCCCAGGATGCTCGGCGCGCCCTCCTTGCCGCCCAACTTCAACACGTCGGCCGGCTTCAACTCCACGTTGATCAACTTCTTGAAGATCGCCCCCGAACCGGTGCTGCTCATGAAGTACCGCTTCGTCACCAGATCACCTCGGATGAGCACCGTCGAGCCAAACTGGTTGCGGATCGCCGCCTCCATGCGCCGCTTCTTCTCCTGCGGCGTGAGGCCCGGCGGGTCTTGAATGTCCGCGAGCGGATCCGTCGTGCTGCGTGGACCGAGACCCAGGATCTTGAAGTTGGCCGGCGTCGCGCCCGACTTGATCTCCCTCCCCTGCGGATCGAACACCCTCGACGTCATCTTGCGGGACCCGGGCTTCCACTTCGGAGTCGTCACGCAACCGCTGGACGAGACGACGAGAACGGCGACGACCGCCCACGCGCTCATGGCACCGCTGACGCCGCGCCGATCAGTGCGATCCATCCGTACGGAAAACTCCCGCGATACCTTCATGTCGATGCTATGGAACCGCTTTGGCCCTAGCAGGGGCAGGGTATGCATCGACCTCGAGAGGAACAAGGCAAACGCGTGGAGAGTGGGTCAACGGCCCAATTCGGCGATCACGTCAGAGGTCAGATCGGTGACGGTCAGGCCGCCCGCGTTTGAGATATCGCCCTTTCGCACGACGCAGTCCCGGCTCCCGGCCTGGGCCACCGTCGCGCACGCAGTCTTGATGCGGCTGTTCATCTCGGAGACGAGCAGGGCGTAGCGGGCCGAGCCCTTCTTCACGCCATCCGACTTGATCGTCTTCCACTCCGGGGTCGCCTCCTGGACCTTCCTGTAGTTGATGGTGGAAGGCTGGCTGCAGTTTGCCGTGCTGCCAAACAGCACGACACAACCCCGCTTCGTCTTGATCTGGGCGATTCCAGCGCTGACCAGCAGCAGGCCGGCCAGCAGGCTCATCGCCATTCTCTTCGTGGTGGTGCTCATCTCTATTGGCGTCGTCTCTTGTCTCGGCGTTCCGTTCTCAGCCCGTGGCGAGGCGCCACGCTTGAACGCAACAAACCCCAAAAAATTCCAAACCCGCAAGACAACCCCGTCCCGTAGGCCCCCCTGCCGAAGATCTCGACAGGTCTGACAGTCGGCGGTTTAGCAACTGCGGTACCTGTCGAATTAGTTCTCGCGGCGGAGAGCTCGCCATCAGAGCCAAAACATTGGTGGCAACGCGGTTGGGATGTGTAGAAATTCTTATCAGAAGCCGGGGGTGGCGAATTAATTCGGCGAAGAGCGAGGCGTTTCCGACTATTCGCCATCCGCCACTGGCGCGTTCTCCGGCCTGCAACGGGCCCGATATCGCGCCCCACGACGGCGTCCGACCCGTTCGATGAGGCCCCTGGCCAACAGGTCGTTCAAATCCCGCAGTCCGGTCCGTGAGCTCACTCCGGCGACGGCGACGTACTCCTGATTCGAGAGGCTGCCGCGCTCGCACACGAGTTCGTAGAGGGTCTGGAGTCTGGACCCGAGGCTCAGGCCAGATCGCGGCAGCACTAGTTCCGGCAGACCGGGAGCGCCGTTGCCCGCATCGCCGATCGAGTCACCATCGGCTGTGCCAGCCGGGTCACCCGCCGGACGGTCTGCCGGGATCTCGACCGGCGCCCTGAGCATCGTGGGTTGTGGGGCTACATCGACCTGGGTCAGGATTCCCTGGAGGTGGCTGCGTTCCATCAGTCCCTCTCCAGCGAGGACCATGGCACGGAACGCCGCGTTGCGGAGTTCGCGGATGTTACCCGGCCAGTCCCGGCGAAAGATCTCGTCCATCGCGTCGGTGCTGAACCCGCGGACCGAGGTGTGCCCGGCGGCCACGGCCTCGCGCCGGAAGACCTCGAGAAGAGCCGGGATCTCCGACTTGCGCTCTCGAAGCGGCGGCACGGTCACCACCATGCCCTGCAGCCGGTAGTAGAGGTCCTCGCGGAAGGTCCCGTCGGCCACCATCGCCTCGATGTTCCGGTTCGTCGCGGCGATCACCCGCACGTCGACTGCGACCGGCGACCTTCCACCGACGCGATCGACCTCGCGCTCCTGGAGCACGCGGAGCAGTTTCACCTGGGTGTCGAGCGAGACCTCGCCGATCTCGTCCAGGAAGATCGTACCGCCTTCCGCCTGTTCAAACTTGCCGATACGCCGCTCGGTGGCCCCCGTGAACGCACCCTTCTCGTGCCCGAACAACTCGGACTGGAGCAGGCTCTCCGAGAGTGCGGCGCAGTGCACCTTGACCAGTGGTCCCTTGGCACGCTTGCTCCACTGGTGGATGTGGTTGGCGAGGACTTCCTTGCCTGTTCCCGTTTCGCCGTCGAGGAGGATCGTCAACTCGGACGGGGCGACTTTCTGCACGACGCGGACCACCTCGTTCATGACGGGGCTACTGAAGACGATGCCCGCGTCGGCGCCCTGCTGGGTCGATGCCACGACGGGTCCCAGAAGGCCCCCGCTCATCTTGGACTCCAGCGCGTGGAAGAGGAATTCGGCACTCGCCCCCTCCGCGGGGAACGTCGCGCAGGCAACCTCCAGGTCCGCGGTGCCCCGCACGCCGAGGTCGGATTCGACGAGGCGACGACTGAGGTCTTCGACGGCGTCGGTCGCCTCGTCTCGACCGACGTCCGGCAGAAGGACCTGGAACGAGTCCGACGAAGACCGACAGATCTTCGCCTCGGTCGAGACATGCCTTCGCAAGAGGCTGGCGATGCGCTCCATGTAGCGTCCGTATCCTTCGGCGCCGAGCGCTTCCTCCTGTTGGTGTCCGTGGACCAGGCGAAAGCCGATGAGCGAAACCGACTCGCCCGCATCCTGCGAGTTGGCGACCGCGCGACCGACGAGACGAGAGAAGTAGTCGGGCACGAACGCACCCGTGTAGAGATCCTCGACCGCGTGATGGTAGAGCCGGGCGTTCTCGAGCGCGGCGCTGGTCTGCCCGGCGATCGTCGAAAGAAGCTCCAGGTTCACCGTTGCCGGGTGTGGTGATTCGAACAACAGGAGGATGCCGCCGCGGGAGCGCCCCGCGATCACGAGCGGCAGGACCAGCATGGAGTGGTAGCCCAGGAACAGCGTCGCGAATACACCCCCGTCGAGCCCTGGGGACAGCTTCATGCTGAGCGGACCGGTCGCGGACAGCACGGTCGCGACGTCCGGCGCCTGCCGGTCGACTTCCTGACGATCCTCGCCAAAGATCTCGGCACGATCGCGCTCCCAGTCGAGAAGCACCACCCGCACCCGATCCGCCGCAGAGTGACGCGAGAAGAACGCGACGGCGCTCTTGAGCACCTGATCGAGGTGAAGTCCCGACGTCAGCTCCTGGATGCCGCGGTTGAGGTGGTTGAGATCCTGGATGCGACTGCGCAGTTCCTGCGCCATGTTGTTGAACGTCTCGGTGAGCCGACCGATCTGTCCGCCCTCCTGGGACTCGACGCACACGTCGAACTCCCCGCGTCGAAGCGCTTCGGCGCCCTCTTCCAAGCGTTCGATCGGGTCGGTGATCCGACCGGTCACGATCGAAGCAAGCGCGAGGGACAGGACCAGCAGCAACCCAGCGATGACGACGAAGAATGTGCGCACCGGGACGCGCTCATCCGCGAGAGTGAGCTTGGCGGCTTCATCGCGTTGCAACACACCGAGAATGGCACGGGGGTTGTCCTGCGGATCACGCAACACGTCGTACGCCGCGATCCAACTCCCACCGATGCGGTGGCGCTGGAATACCGGCTCGCGACTGTCGCGCGCGGCGAGCCGCACGCGGGCACGGTCCCGCATCAGATCCGGTTCGTAGCCGACGTTCATCAGACTCGGTTGATCGCCGGACACCATCAATGGATAGCCGCTCGTAGTGCAGAGAACCGCCGGCTTGCTCGCGCTGATCTCACCCAGCAAGTCTCGATCGAGCGGTCGGGCGAGCGACAGCGACATCGGACCGTCCTCTATGCGCACGCCGAGGAACGGCTCCTGGTTGAGGTAGAATCCCGGCACAACGCGCAGAGGAGTGTCCAGACGCGTGTCGCTCTCGCTGTCGAACGAAGTGAAGGCCGTGAGCCAATCGGGCGCGTTCGGGCCCGGTGTGTACTCCAGCTTCATGAAGCCACCCCTCCAACCCCGCTGACTGCTCATCGCGCTCTCGAGTCGAGCCTTCAACTTGTTCACGTCCTGCTCGCTCTCGGCGCGGAACTCCTCCTCGACCTGGCGGAGATAGGCGATGTGACTCACCGCCGATTCGAGGAGTTTGTCCTGGCGATCGTGCAACAGGTCCGACGCCGCGCGCACGGCTTGCTGCAGGTTGCGTTGGAGCGCTTCCTCGTGATCGCTCTCGAGCGTGCGGGCCAGGAGAATGAACATCACCGCCATCGGGACCACGGCAGCGACCGAGACGACTGCCATCAAGCGCAGACGAAGGTTGGAAAGCCACGCGAGCGCGTCGTTGAAGAGCAACAACAGGAACGGGATCGACAGTAGGCACAGCACCATCCTCATCAGCTTGGACAACCGCTGCCGGTCGCCGAACCCCTCGTCCATCCCAAACACTCCGAGGACCGCCCCGCTCTCCTCGCCGAGCGGAATGAACCGCCGGAATACGCGCGTGCCACCGACGTCGAGGAATCCCTTCACCGTCTCACCGGGTGCGTGAGACAGCGAGCCCTGCACCGCGGCCGGCAGCTCTGCGTGACGCTCCCGCTCGGTGTCGACGAGATCCGATTCCACGAGGGACCCGTTGCGGTAGACGGCGACGCGGTTGCCTTGAATGGCCGCGAGAATGTCCGCGCGCAACTTCACCTGACCGGGAGCGGCGGCGACGAGCGGCGAGTTGGAAGGCTCCGGCGGCGCGATCGAACGCTCGTAGCCGAAGATCACCGACCGGAAGCGGACTGGATAGAGCCCCATGCCCCGGAACTCGAGGCGCTGTACCAGGGCATCGCGCCGCAGGTCGACTCGGTAGACGACGTTGATCCTCTTGTCCTCGTCTTCGACGCCGCCGACTTCCGCTTGGACTGCCGGCAACCCTTCGGTGACGTCCTCGCTGTTCCGCGAACTCTGCTCGTAGAACATCGACTCCTGATGAGTCAGCGTGATGACCTTGTCTTCTCCCTTGGCGAAGTGGATGACGACCTTGCAGACCTCCTCGCCCTTCGGGGGTTCGGTCGAAGTCAGCACCGGGTAGGCGGCGCTGTAGACCAACCACAACTTGTCGAACGCACGGACGCGACCGCGCGGGATCTCGATGCGCCGCACCTCCACCTCGTCTTGCAATTCAAAGCCGGCATCCTTCGGGTGCACGCCGCGCAGATCTGTCTCGATTTCGCCGAGCGCTTGGCCCAGAACGAGCGGGCGAGGCTCGGAGTCGGGATTGATCGGAACCAGCGTCATGCCGATCAACTCGATCTTGACCTCGCCGCGCGCGGTGAGGCTCAGGCTCGAAGCCCCTTCCGGAATGACGTCCGACACGTAGGTCATGTCACGGTCCGGCTCGCCAAACACCGCGCAGGAAACCAGAGCCACACCCGTGGCGAGGTCGAGATTGTGGACGACCTCGTTGCCGTCGCGCAGGCGGTAGGTCAACAGCAGCGTCGGCAGCGGGGACTCGTCAAGGAGGCCAAGCGCGACCGGGGAGACGACCAGGTAGAGATTGCCCTGCTCCAGGGGCTTCTTCCAGGAGAAGCTCTGCGGTTGCTCCGCCGGCAGTGGCAACCAGTACGGTCGCACCCGGAAGCCCTCCTCGGGGTATTCGCGCGGTCGAGTACCGAACTGCTTCGCCGCCATCTCGGAGAGAAACTGGTACGAGAGCGACTGCTTCCGCTTGATCGGTTGGCCCTGAAGAAGATCGAGCAACGGCCTGTCGCGGGCCGCCCCGACGTAGCTCGTCAGGGTGCCCTCTTCCATCCGCGGCATGAGCTCCCCTTCCAGCGTCGCGACGGCGCTCTCGAGACGCTGCTCCCGTACGCTTTTCTGGTTCGTCAACCACACCGGGAGGAACAGCCCGACGAGCAGCAGGACGACTCCGAGCACGCGGACGAACCGCGCCGGCACCGTAGCCAGGTGCACGAGGGGCGCGCGCCGCGAAAAGAAGAAGATGGTGGTCAGTACGAGGAGACCGACGAGACCCCACGGAAGGAACTCGGCGAGGCGTTCGTCGAAACCGATGCCCGAGTTGTAGGTCGACAGGAGCGGGGGGCGAAACTTCAATTCCATGAAGCCACCGGTGCCCAGCGTCGGATTCTCGCCGTCGAGCGTCGCGTAGTGCACGACGTCGGACCCCGGATCGCGGTCGTTGAACGCCAGGTGAAAACCAAGCCGATCGAACGCCCTGCCGTCCGCGAGCGGCAGGAAGTTGTGGATCGGGATGCTCGCCTCGAACGTGTAGGTCTTCGCCTTCGGATCGGAACGCGAAGCGACGAGCTTCACACCCTCCAACCCCAGTCCAGTCGGCCTCGCGCCCGGAGTGCCGCGATCCCACGGTCGTCGGAACGACTTGCCGGCGAGAGGTAGCAGGAACAACTGCACGTCTTCCTTGCCGAGACGACGGCTGGCCGTCGCGTCCTCGCTGTCCTCGGCCAACTTCACGTCGAGGAAGACCTCGATCGAGTCGCCGGTCTCCAGATCCTCGCCCTCGCGAACGGGAACGTGGTGATCGTCCCGGACGATCCCGGCGAGGTAGAGGTGGCTCGTGTCGCTCGCGATCCACAAGTCCGCGGAGAAGTCGTCGACCCCACCCCACTTGCGCCGCTTCGCCTGGTTCCAGATAGACCTCGCCTTGTCGATCTTGCGGAGGTGGAACGTGCCGTCCTTCGTCCACTCCCTGAGGTTGCCGTCGATCACGAGCCCGCTCGGTCGGGTGTGGACGACCTTCGGCGAGGCCAGCGACGGGACGGCCTGCCCCGATGCGTCGGCGAGCGGCGAGAGGACCATCGACGCCCAGAAAACGCCGGTCCAAGCTGAGTTGGTCTTATTCGCCATTTTCGCCACGCGGGGAGCGCGTCCCTGAAAGTGTGGCGAGAATCCTAACCACCTTGGGTTGCAGGGCCAAGGGGAGTCTGAGCGCCTGACCGCAAACCTCGGGGAGAAAAACGCTATGGGGTGGTTATCGGAAACGCCAGCCCCAGATCTCAGAGACTCGCCGACCGACTTCCGGGTGGTAGACCGTTGCCTACAGAACTATCCTGGAGGGTGTTGCACCCGATCACCATGCGCGCATCCAACTCCACTCGCCATCGTTACGCGGTCCTGTACTCGCTCCTCGCCATCTGGGCACTCTCCGGCCTCGTCCGAGCCCAGGGACCAGTCGGGGATCCAACCAAGGCGCCAACCGGCCTGACCGTCGTAGTCCTCGACGTGGGACAGGGCGACGCCACCATCATCGTCGGACCGACGGGGACGGCCCTCGTCGTGGACGGCGGCCCCGAGAACTCCGGGAAGAACGTCATCATCCCGATGCTCAACAAACTCGGAGTGAAGACGGTCCACTTCGTCCTCACCACGCACTACCACGCCGACCACGTCGGCGGTCTCGACGAGTTGATCGACAACTTCACCGTGTTGTCAGTCTGGGATCGCGGCCTCGTGGACGCCCCCACCACCGCGAGCTACAAGGGCTACTCCCGGGCCGCGGGATCGAAACGCAACACGGTCGTCGTCGGCTCGAGCTTCGTACTCGGCGGCGGCGCCAAGGCCACCGTCCTCGCTTCCAACGGAAAGGTCGGGTCCAAGACGTACTCACTCAAGGGAACGCAACAGATCGAAAACTCGAGATCGATCGTGCTCAGACTCGAGTACGGCGATTTCTCGATGTGGCTCGGCGGAGACCTGTTGGGCGGCGCGAACGGCACGTTCGACCTGGAGAGCAAGGTCGCGCCGGTCTGCGGCGACGTCGACGTCTACCGCGTCAACCACCACGGCAGCAACACGTCATCGAACTCGACCCTGCTCGGGTGGCTGAAGCCCGAAGTCAGCATGGCGAGCAGCGGCGCGAGGAATCCGTATGGTCACCCCACCACCAGCGTGACGAACCGCATCAACCCGAAGAGCAGTTCGAGTCTCTTCATGAGCACATCGGTCGGCGCGGCGTCCAATCTCGGCTACGCGGTCGACGGGACGATCACGCTCACGACGGACGGCTACCGCTACCGGATCACCGGCGAATCGGGGCGGTCCTTCGACATCTACACCGATGAAGTCGCGGCGACGCCAGTGCCGGCAGGGACGCTGCGCATCTCTGAGCTGCACCGAAACCCGCGCAACAGCGAAGGCGAGTACCTCGAGATCTACTGCCAGGGCCCAGGACCGGTCAACCTGCGCGGGCTGGTGGTGTCGGGCAACCTCGGTTCGTTCACCCTGCGCACCCCGTACCGGTTGCTGCCGGGCGAGTACCTGCTGTTCGACATGCAGGGCGACAGAGCACGCAACGGCGGCCTGCCGCTGGCACACTGCCTCCCCTACGGGGCGATCACGTTCGGCAACTCGTTCGATACGTTGACGCTGACGCTCAACGGCATCGAGCAGGACCGACTGTCGTTCAACAGCCTCCCGGGTGGATACGGCGTCGCGTCCGAGCGCGTCCGGCTCAACACGGCGACGAACACTTTCAACTTCGCGGCAGCGACGACGAGCTACGGCACCGGGGACAAGGGCACTCCCGGCGTCCGGAACTCTGCCGACAAGACGGCCTACGCGCCGATCGCCGCGATGGAAGTGCTGCCGGCCAGCGCACCTGGGGGTCGAGCGATCCACATGATCGCCACCGCGACCGCGCACGCACTCAAGCAACACGCGATGGTGATGTCGCTGGGCACGTCACCGGGGATGACGATTGGTAGCACGCACATTCCGCTCAACCCGGATGCGTTGTTCAACGCGTCGTTGATGTTGCCGGGTGTGATCGGCCAGATTCCGAGCTCCGGGCGCCGCGGGCTGCGTATCTCGGTGCCGACGGTGGCTGGGCTACAGGGACTGCGGGCCTACTACGGCCACGTCATCCTGGACGCGACGGGTCCGGTGCCGTTCCCCGCGGCGTCGAACGCCGCGTTCTTCGTGTTCCCGTAGCGCGCCGCTCAGGACGAACCGTTGAGAAGGTCTGTCGCGGACTGAGTCTGCAGACCTGGCTCCGGTCCCGAGCGAGCAGCGGTGCATCGATCGTGGGCCACACCGAGGCCCCAGCCGGGCCAGATTCTATTTCTGGCCAACCTCGTGACGCGCAGAGAGCGATGATCAACGCGGTGTTGTTCCGGTCGCGTCGCGACCGGGGCTCGTGTTCAGCCTGCGTCAGTCGCGGTCGCGACGGGGTCTACGACTCGGACGATCGGAGCGATCCCGGTCACCGCGACCGCCGCGGTCACGGTCGGAACTCGCGGGACGATCCCGGTCGCCGCGTCCGCCGCGGTCACGGTCAGAGCGCTCGGGACGATCCCGGTCGCCGCGGTCACGGTCGGAACTCGCGGGACGATCCCGGTCGCCGCGGCCGCCGCGGTCACGGTCAGAGCGCTCGGGACGATCCCGGTCGCCGCGGCCGCCGCGGTCACGGTCAGAGCGCTCGGGACG
>CAYYAQ010000005.1:44479-47915 GCA_964469555.1 uncultured candidatus Brocadiaceae bacterium
AGAGCGCTCGGGACGATCCCGGTCGCCGCGGCCGCCGCGGTCACGGTCAGAGCGCGCGGGACGATCCCGGTCGCCGCGGCCGCCGCGATCACGGTCAGAGCGCGCGGGACGATCCCGGTCGCCGCGGCCGCCGCGGTCACGATCCGGACGATCGGAGCGCCCACGAGAAGGACGATCTCCGCGATCGGAGCGTCCGCCACGATCACGGTCGCCACCGTCACGGCCACCATGCTTCGAACGACCGCGATCACGGCCACCGCGATCCTGCGGGCCCGCATCACGAGAGCGACTGCTATCGGTGCTCGATCTCGACTCCTCCACTTCTTCTGCTCCGTCGCCGTCTTCGTAGTCGTCGGAGTCATCTTCCGCGGAGTTCTCGTCGACTTCTTCTGCGATCTCCTCTGCTTCTTCGGCTCCGTCCTCGTAGTCGTCCACGGAGCGACCCTTGCCTCGCTTGAAGACCGGTTCCTTGTCGTCGTCACCGTCTCCGGACAGCGTCGCCTTGTGGCTCAGCTTGATCTTGCCGAAGTCGTCGATGTCGAGCACCTTCACCTCGAGGCTGTCTCCGATGCGGACGACGTCCGTCACCGCGTGGATGAACTCGTTGGACAGCTCGGACACATGGCACAGGCCTTCCTGCCCGGGCAGGATCTCGACGAAGCAACCGAAGTCCTTGATCGAGGTCACCCTTCCGGTGTAGAGCTCGCCGGGCTCTACTTCCCGGGTCATGTCGCCGATGTAGGCAGCGCAGGCCTCAGCCGTCTTGGCGTCGAAGCCGCCGATGTTGACCAGACCCGTGTCGTCGATCGAAATCTTGACACCGTAGTCGGCCTGCAGCGCGCGGATGTTCTTGCCCGATGGGCCGATGATGAAGCCAATCTTCTCGACTGGTACCTGCACCGTCAGGATGCGCGGAGCGTTCGGGCTGATGTCCGAACGAGGCCGGGCCAGTGCACTCAGCATCTTCTTCAAGATGTGCAGGCGACCCTGCCTGGCCTGCTCGAGCGCCTCGGTGAGAAGATTCTGGGTCAGGCCATCGCACTTGATGTCCATCTGCAGGGCGGTGAGGCCCTTGCCGGTGCCCGCGACCTTGAAGTCCATGTCACCGCAGTGGTCTTCCGAGCCGAGGATGTCGGACAGGATCTCGTATTTCTTGCCCTCCATGACGAGGCCCATCGCGATGCCAGCCACCGGCTGACGCAGCGGGACACCCGCGTCCATCAGGGCCAGCGTGCCACCGCACACCGACGCCATCGAAGACGAGCCGTTCGACTCCAGGATCTCGGAGGTCACGCGCATCGTGTATGGAAACTCCTCCCTGCTCGGGAGAAGGCGTTCGACCGAACGCTCTGCCAGCGTGCCGTGACCGATCTCGCGGCGACCGGGCCCCATCATCCGACGCACTTCACCGACGCAGAACGGCGGGAAGGTGTAATGCAGCATGAAGTGCTGCGGATCTTCCTGATAGATCCCATCGCGATTCTGACGGTCGTCGACGGTGCCCAGAGTCGCGATGCACAACGACTGGGTCTCGCCCCGAGTGAACAACACCGAACCGTGGACGCGCGGGAGCACGCCGACTTCGATGGTGATCTCGCGGATCGTCTTCGAGTCGCGGCCATCCGAACGCCGACCCTTGAGGATCGTCTCGCGCTCGGCTTTCTTCTGGATGTCATTGCACACGCCGTTGACGTACTTCTTGTGCTTCTTCTCGTCGGCGCCTTCGGGTGCCGGGAACGCTTCGTGCGCTTGCTCGCGCACAGCCTTGCTCGCAGCCGACCGCTCGTGCTTGTCGCCCTTGGTGCTCACGGCCTTCTTGAAGTTCGATGCGAATTTCTTCGCGATCGCGGCGTCGAGTTCCTCATCCCGTTTCGGGGGAGTGAACTCCATCTTCTCCTTGCCTGCCTCCTTGACGAGAGTGGTCACGAGCTCCGCGACCTCGGCGCAGACGTCCTTGCCGCAGCGCAGCGCTTCGAGGATGACATCTTCCTCCACCTCGTTCGCACCGGCTTCCACCATCACGATGGCGTCCTTGTGACCCGCGAGGGTCAGCGTGAGATCGTTCTCCGCAGACTTCACCTGGGTCCAGGTCGGATTGATGATGAACTTGCCGTCGATCATGCCGATGCGGCACGCACCGAGGTGTTCCTGGTGCGGGATCGAGCTGACCGCCAACGCGGCGAACGAGCCGATCGCGGCGACGACGTCCGATTCGGTCTCCATGTCGGTGGCCAGCACCTGGGAGAGAACCTGGCACTCCTTCTTGAACCCATCGGGGAACAGCGGACGGATCGACCGGTCGATGATCCGACAGGTCAGGATCTCGCGGTTGGTCGGACGACCTTCGCGCTTGAAGAACCCTCCCGGGAACCGACCCGCGGCGGGATACCGCTCGCGATAGTCGACGGTCAGCGGGAAGAAATCGATGTCGTCGCGGGCCTTCGAGCTCTGCGCCGTCGAGAGCACCACCGTGTCGCCGTAGCGGGTGATGATCGCGCCGTCAGCTTGCTTCGCCATGCGCCCAGTCTCGAGCGTGAGGGTCCTGCCCCCGATTTCGCGGGATACGCGCACCATCTTCCCGTCGACCTTTACGTCGATCTTGGAACCCGTGGTGCCGTCTCCGTCCTTCTTCTTCGTCGACTTTCTGGTCGACTTCTTCTTCTTCGTACTCTTCTTCTTCGTGGCGCTTCCGCGCCCAGCTGTCTTCTCTTCCATTACGTTTCCTTCAGGGGCCTCTGTTCGGCCCTGTGATGCGGGCGCAGGTACTTCCTGCACGACCCGACTTGCTAGAGAAAGGAGGAAAGCCACGTCTCGTGACTCCTCCACATGCGCCGACCCATGGCCTTCTGGCTCTGCCGGCGATGTTTCGAATTGTCAATTGAACGGTGTGTTCGACGGGGCGTTCGGGCCCAAGTCGAATGTGATTCTCGAACCGCTCGAGTCCGTGCGACTAGTGGGCGGTGCGACGCAGACCCAGCCGTTCCGTGATCTCGAGGTAGCGCGGGTGGGCGGCGCGGTTCAGGTAGCTGAGGAGTTTGTTCCGGCGGTTGACTTTCTGAAGCAGCCCACGCCGGGAGTGGTAGTCCTTCTTGTGCACCTTCATGTGCTCGGTCAGGCCCGTGATGTCCTCAGTGAGTAGTGCGATCTGCACCTCGGGGGATCCGGTGTCCCCGTCGTGAGTGCGAAAATCCTCGATCGTCTTGCTGCGTTTTTCCTGCGATGCGGTCATTCCCTGTTCTCGTAAACCTGGGTGGTCAGAACCGACAAACTAGAGCAGGGACTCCGGCTTTGCGGTCGCCGCCGATTCGGCGGGGGGCTGGGGAACATAGCCAGGGGACTCAGCGGTCCAAGGCCAATATCTAGAATGTCGGTAAAACCCGACCGAGATCGGCACGGCGGCGGCAAACCCAGCTTCGAAACGAAGTTAGCTCTTCCG
>CAYYAQ010000005.1:47925-81628 GCA_964469555.1 uncultured candidatus Brocadiaceae bacterium
AGCCGGGCGAGGACCGCGTTTACGAACTCCAGGACGCAAGCCTCAGCTCGCCGGGCGGGATCCTGCGGCGCGGCCTTGCCCCCACCGGCGAGAACTTCGCCCCAGAGATCGAGGGACCAGAGGATTCTCGCCGCCGAGGTCCCGAAGAACACGATCTCAGCGTCAAACGCGATGCGGTTGTTCAGCAGCAGGGTGTTGTCGTCCCAACGCTTGATCCGCACCGCGAGGATCGCGTCCTCGCTCACCTTCGTAGCGAGGGTCTTGAGGTAACCCGCCTCGACGATGGAACCACCTGGAGCCACCGCGCCGCGGATGTTCGCGTCGACAACGACCGAATTCAGAGGGGTGTAGTCGCGTGTGATCAGGCCCTTTTCGATCTCCGCGCGTATGTAGTCGAGCACGGCGCCGGCCTTACGCCCCGCCGTCGCGTCCTCGACCTTGAGCACTGCGACGTTGACCAGCTTCTTGTCGAGCAGCTGCGCGTCCCGATCGATCCGCCAGTGGACCGGGGGCGAGACGGCGCAAGCGGCGAAGCCGAGGAGCGTGAGGAATGCCAGATGCCTGCCAACAATGTTCATGATCTCGCCCGTGGGTTCGAGTGCGGTCGTCACCCACCAAGATATCCGTAGCACCCCGCAGTTCAATTCTAGATGTGGGTCAGACGCCCCAAGCTAGGCGACTTCGCACGCAGGACTCACACTTTCCACAAATGCCCGGACCTCCGTCGTAGCAGCTCCAGAAGTCCTCTTCGGTCATCCCGTGACGCCGCGCCGCCGCCACGACTTCAGCCTTGGTCATGCCAATCGTAGGGCTTTCCACCGCGACGCTATTTCGCGTACCTAACTTCGCGACCGCGTCGAAAGCCGCTACGAATTCCGCGGAGTTGTCGGGAAAGGTCGCCGCCTCCTCTCGATTGAACCCCGCGACCACGACATCGGCGCCCACGGACTCCGCAAACGCCGCGCCGATCGCGAGAAACACCAGATTGCGGGCGGGCACCCACACCGCCGCGGCGCTGTCCTCGTCCCCCACCGTCTGGGCACCGGCGCGGTCGGGAAGGACCCCTCCTCCAAACACCAGCGAACTGCCTGCGCGGACCGCCGCATCGGCCAGCCACGACAGTTCGACGCGGCGCCAAGGCAGACCGAAACGACCCGCGAGCGCTCTTGCCGCGGCACACTCCAGAACAGCCGCGCGCTGTCCGTAGTCGAAGGTGACACACTCGGCGACCGCAGCCGCCTCCCGCTCGAGCCACATGGCGAGGCCCGTGCCCGAATCGAGGCCACCGGAGAGTAGGGCGACGGCGGTCGACAAGGCGGCCTTCAGTTGACGGTGAAGGTGGTCTCCGGCGTCCGCGCGAACGTGATTTCCTCGCGGCGTATCTCTTCGACAGCGTAGTCATCGATCGCCATCGTGCTGTTGAAGATCAAGTGGCTCTCGGTCTGGATCTTCCACGCGCCCTTCGCGAGACCGGTGGTGGTCACGCCGGCGAATACCGGCAACTGAACCGTGGTCGCGCCACTGGCGGCGACCTTGTCCTGTTGGATGATCCGCCAACTCCGCGTACCGCTCGTCGCGGTGATCACGTGGAATCCGAACGTGAACGGGATGGACGTCGGGTCGAGGCGATCCTGGTAGGTCACGGCGGGCGAGTCCGTGGTAGCACCCGTAGGAGCAGTGATCGTGGCCACGACCGGATTGGGCGGGCTATCGAACACGTTGCCGACGGCAGGATCGAGAATCAGGCTCCGGTGCCGGGTGACCACGCCGGACTTGTCCGTCGCTTCCACCGAGACCCAAATCCTCGGGAGGAGGGTCGCCATGGCCAGCGCCGTGGCGACGGAATACGTGCCGTCGATCGCGTAGGTCGTCGTCGTGCCCTGCTGCGTCGCGAACCCGATTCCCGTCAAGGTGGTCTGCGGCATGCCGAAGACGCTAGTCATGAGGCGCACCGTCGGGTCAGCGACGAGGTCCGCCGCGTCGAGACCGGTCCACAGAGAGAGATCCTTGTTGTACGTTCCGACGAGATCGCGCGTCGTCGACAAAGCGGGGAGAAGCACCAGCGTCGTGACTCCTGTACCGCCGGGATTGACCGGCGCACGCGCAGCCTCCTTCACGGTGCCTGTCGCGCCGCAGATCGAGCAGGCGAAGTTGACGAACGTAGGCTTCGACTTCGGCTCGAAGGTACCGACGAGCGCCGTGAAGATGTACGGACGGTTGGGCCGAGCGGAGGTCGACGGAACCGTGGTCGGCGCCTTCGTTGTCGTGAGGATCTCCTCGCGGGTGAAGTCGTCGAAGATGTTGCAACCGATCATCGCCGTCTGACCGGTTCCCGCGGTGAACACGGCGGTACCGCGCACGGATCCAGTGGCCTTGCTCTCCGGTCGCATCGGCAACGACACGAAGCCTGCCGATGTGTCGAGCAGGCTCACGAGGTTGTAGTTCGCGACCACGAGCGTGACCGAATGCGTCGGCGCGGTGAGCCCCGTGATCATGGCACGACCATCGGTCCCGGTCACGGCCGTCTTGCGACCCGTCGCGCCAGAGGTCGGCATCCCCGGTTCGACGAGCACGGTCACACCCGCGAGCGGCAGGAAGGTCGCGTCGTCGAACGCTTCGATCACGAGGGTCCCCGACGTGACCGAGCCGGTGACCACGCCGCGCTGGATGATCTTCCCTGTCGTCGCGACCGATTCGTTGCCAGCCGCATCCGTGATAGTCAGGCTGAACCCTAGCGGCGAAGTGCGTCTACCCAGGAGGATCGGATCGAACATGAACCGTCCGCCGGAACCGAGTCCGAAGACCTTGCCGATCGTCGGCACCGGCGCCGGCGCGGGGGTGGAATCGAGCACCAGCGTCGCCGCGCTGAGAACCTCGGAACCGGTTCCAAAGAACGTGATGTACTCTAGATCGGTGTAGGCGAAGTGGTTGCCCGCCGTGTCCGCCGCAGGTGTCGCCAGCGTGGGCGGCGTGATGTCGAACGCGGGGTTGCTAGCCGTGCTCGAAAGAACGTAGCCCGAGTTCCGACCGTTGCGCGACGCGTACGTCGCGAAGAGCAGTGGGCCTTCGAGAAAGTTCGGGAACGTGGTGGTGCCAAGCTGCGTACCAAAACTGACTCGAACGGTCTGTTTCCCAGGCACGGTCGTGAGCAGCCCAGCTTCGAAGAAGTTCAGCGATCCTGTCGTACCGCCATCCTTGTGCAATCCGTAGATCCGCACCACGACCAGATCATCGGCCAACGTGCCCGCGGGGAGATCGACGTCTACGAAGAGAGTACTGATGTTCGTTCGATTGACCCTGTCGACGACTCCCGGCCGGACGTTCGTGATCTTGACCGCATCGGGAGGCGGCGCGCCGGTGGTCGTGAAGCGGGCGAATGGCGTCCGCCCTTTGAACTCCAGCTCCCCACTGGCCGGGAAGGTGATCGTATTCGTGACGACGATCTCGTGCTCCTTGTCCGGATCGAACGTCGCCGTCGGTTTGAACTCGAGAATCCGACCGTCATTGCCGGACGCGCCGAATCCCGTGGCGCGCACGGGGAAATTCGCGCTGCCCGCGAGGTTCGCTCCACCGGCCTGACGCACGCTGAAGTTGACGTTCGTGCCCGTCGTCTTGATGCTGCTTTGGGTGCAGGGCTTGGTGAAGATCAGGTAGACGTTCGCCTGTTGGAACCAATCCCGCCCGTTGTCCACAGGCAACGTCGTCAGGATCTCGCCGTCCTTGATGTCGTCGGTCTTGTCCGCGGTAAACGTCGCGATGACCTTCTCGCTGCTGCCTCCGAAGCGCACGCCGTCCGCGTCACGCAACTCGGAATTGATGACGACCTCGTAGGTCTCGGCCTTCGTCGTGTCGAACGCCGTGTTCGGTCGGATGACGACCACGCTACTGCCGAGCAGGAAGTCGTAGCTCGCCGCGATCGGCGTCGAACCGCCACCACCGGGATCGGGGTCGGGGTTCTTCAGCCTGATGAACAAGGTCGGCGTGGCGCCCGTCGGTGCGACGGAGGCCTCGGAAATCGTCTCGTTGAACTCCACGACGATCGGCACCGTGCCCGGCCATCCATTGCCCTTCGGGAAGACGGCGGCGACCCTGGGGCGACCATCGAAACTCGACCCCCCCGCCCGCATCACCTGGATCGCGGTCGTGGTAGAACTGCCGCCCGACCCGCCCTTCGGATCGAAGGCCCGACCGACGTTGTCGCAACCGGTCAGGGCGAGCAGGGCGCAGGCGAAGGCCACACCGAGGGCGGCGGACCGTGGGTACGGGTGGAAACTGGGGATTGTCATCAGGGTTACGGCTGGCCAGACGGCTGCTGGTAGAAGTCTATTCCAGCGGGAGTTGAAATGGCACACACCCGGGAGATTGCCCTCACCGACGCGGGATGGCTTCTGGGGGAGGATAGAGCCCATAATTTCTTGTACTGCAGTATTTTGCACGATAATCAGCCCCCGCCTGGAGGTCCCGCCGAGGGTCGGGGCCGAGACTCCCGTAGCGGACGAGGGGTCCATCCCAGCGTCGTTGATCAGCTTTCTTGCCAATTGTCTGTCCGCCACGGACCTACCCGTCGTCGCGATCGGGCAGTGGCTGCCAATCGATCCGTTGTTCCACCGCGGCTATCCGACCCTTCCGATAGTCGTTTCCGTTCCGCCGGTCGAGCCGTTCTCCCAGGTCGGTCAGTCGTCCCCGGAAGTGTCGCGAAAGACAGGCCACTTCGAAGGGACCATCGCCCAACCGCGGAATCGCCGTATCGATCGTCGTCGTCCCAGCGCGCTCCATACGCGCGAACAAGATCCAGGCACCGCACCAGAAGTGCCAGAGTCCACCCAGGTTGTGTTGCAATTCGAACGGCCCCAGATGGTCGCCGCCAGCCGAGACAAAAAAGAAAACGGCGCAGAAGACGTTGAGCCGCCGGAGGAAGATCCTCCCCCAGACCAGGTCGGGTTGGAAGTCGGTGCAGTCCTCGCAGCTGCATGCCCTTGCGATCGCCGACCTCGACGACGACGGCCTGAAGGACATCATCACGGGCAAGACCTACTGGGCGCACAACGGCAGCGACCCGGGTGCGGACGATCCGCCGGTGATCTACGCGTTCCGGCTACGACGCATCGGCGGCGTGCGGTTCGTGCCGGAGTTCGTATCGGGGAACACCGGCGTGGGTCGGCGGCTCGTCGTCCGCGATGTCGACGGGGATGGCAGGAGGGTCATCGTTCGTGGGGAACAAGCTCGACGCTGCCATCTTGTTCCAACGCTGACTCGCGTTCACCGGTCCCCCGACTGATCCTCGAATCCGACCGGGCCAAGGAATACAAGGTCCTCCATGAACATCGAAAAGGTCGGAGTGATCGGTTGCGGACTCATGGGTCACGGCATCGTGCAGGTCGCCGCGCAGGGTGGGTTCCAGGTCGTCAGCTTCGAGGCTGATGCGGCGGCGCTCGACACGGGGATCCAACGCATCGAGAAGAGCCTCGCGAAACTCGCCGACAAGGCAGTCGAGAAAGGCAAGAAAACGCGGGAAGCGGCCGACACGGACGCAACCGCCGCCCGCGGGCGCATCGCAACCACGCTCGATCTGGGGGAGTTGTCAGACTGCGACCTGATCGTCGAGGCGATCATCGAGAACCTCGACATCAAGAAGTCGCTGTTCGCCGAGCTCGGCGAGAAGTGCAAGCCCGAAGCGATCCTCGCCTCGAACACGTCATCGTTTCCGATCGGAGAACTGGCCACAGCCTCGGGGAGGAGTGATCGCACGATCGGTCTCCACTTCTTCAACCCGGTCCAGCTCATGCGACTGGTCGAGGTAGCTCGCACCGACGCAACCGATGATGCCGTGCTCAAGGCGGCGATGGAGTTCGGACGCGCCTGTGGCAAGCATCCGGTGAGTTGCCGCGACACCCCGGGGTTCGTCGTCAACCGCCTGCTCGTTCCCTACATGTCCCAGGCTCTCGAGATGCTCGATCGCGGGGATGCGTCGAAAGAAGACATCGATGCGGCGATGCAGTTCGGGTGCGGGCACCCGATGGGACCGATCACGCTGACGGACTACGTAGGACTGGACACAACGCTGTCCATCCTCGAGGGGTGGTGCGAGCGCTACCCGAAGGAGCCAGCGTTCAAGGTGCCGGCGAGCCTGCGAACGCTGGTCGAAGCGGGCAAGTTCGGCAGGAAGTCCGGCGAGGGCTACTACCAGTGGGATGGTGACAAGCGCGTGTAGTGTCGTCGGGTCTGTCGCGAAGCGTTTCGCGCTCACGCCACTCCAAGTCCCGCTGTAGCCGCGACGGTATCGAAACCACGTGGAACCCGCAGACCGCTGCTCTGCGGGCCCCTGTGAGTCAGGTCCGCGTCGTGACGAATCGCGTTCTCGGGTCTGGACACACCATGTTCGACGTGTCTACACCGTCTGAGCCCCCGACCACGCGACTCACGTTCGCTGAGATCAACGCGAACGCGAGCACCCTGGGAAGTAGCAGGTCAGCGCCTACGGCCACTTGACGGTCTCATCCGGAGTTCGGCCCGACACGCCCACGGTTGGCACGACGTAGACGCGTTCGAGCAGGGAGAACTTCGCAAGCCTGCAGCGTTGCAACACGAACTTCAGGACGACTCCCATCGTCGCTGCGCCACATCGCTCGCAGCATCACCCACATCCCGTGCGGTCGGTCGACCGGCAGTTCCACCGGAACCGGCTCGACGACCAGAATGCCCGGTTGTGGAGCCTTCGGACCAACGGTCGTGGACGGAGCGGTCGCGGTCGACTGCTGCGCTTACCTCGTCGTGGGTTCGCGGGTCCGAAGTGCCATCGGGGAACGGGTCAGGGGTGCCCTTCATCGTCCGGTTTCCGCGTGAAACTGGAGCGCCACGGAGGACAACGTTACGTAGACGAAACCACAAGCGACGCACGCATCATGTCTTCCGAAGTCGTCGCCGGATGGTCCTTGCTGGTCGGACCCCACATTGGTGACAATCCGAACCTCCGGTTTCCTCGCGATAGGATCCTGCACTGATCCAAGCCGTACTGCCCCCGCTCTGCGGGCCCCAAGATGAAGTACCTGACCCTCTCCTGTCTGCTCGTGTTTCTCGCCGGCTGCGGCGTCACCCAAGACAAATCGACTTCGCAAGAGGTCGCCGCTCAACTCGCGAAAGCGCGCAAGCATCTCAGTGACGGTAACCCAGACGCGGCGCTGATGATCACGGACGACCTGCTCGAGCAGGACGGGAAGCTGCGCGACGCGCGCCTGCTCGCGGGGGAGGCCAATATCGCACTCGTCGCCGAGAATCGCACCATCACCGAGTCCTTCATCGACGACGCGGTGCGCCACTACGAGCTCGCGCTGGCTATCGATCGGAACGACGGCCAGACCCTGCACAACCTCTCCTGGGCCTACTACCTGAAACGCGATTTTGATCGCGGTGCGAGCACGGCAATCGAAGCTGCGAAGCTCTTCCACGGCAAGGATCCCGAGTCGCACTCGAGGTCGGTGCTTCGCGCCGCTCTGAACTACATGGGGGCGTTCAAGATCGCACGCCGGGCGGAGCTCGAGAGCGAAGACACGGAGGTGCAACCCGAGACCGCGGCGAAAGCGACCGCCGTCATGAAGTTGCTCGACACCGCGAAGCGGGGACTTCCTGGCGAAGGCTACCTGATGGCCTCACAACTCTACCGATGGCTGAGCCGACCGTTCGAAGAGCTCAATCAGCTCGAACGCGGCATCCAGGCGAAGACCGACTATTTCCCATTGCACCAGCGCTACCGCAATCTGCGCGCGGAACGGGAGGAAGTCGCACAGTGTGTGGCGTTCTACCGCGCGTATCGCCGCGATCACGGGGCGAACTCCGCCATGGCGTGGTCGCAGGGTATCGCCGAGTCCGCGCTCGGTGACGTGAAGCGGCGCGCCGGCGATCGCGATGCAGCAGAACGTTCCTACACGTCGGCGATCAAGTCCTTCAAGCTCTGCAAGCGCGGCAATCCTGATTGGACGGGTGACTGCAACAACTGGATCGCGATCGAACACCTGTCGCTGGCCAAGATTCACGAGCAGGCGGGCAACATCGGCGTCGCCACGGGCCATCTGGAGAAGGCCTTCGCGATCACGCCGCGAGTCGCCGAGACCGACGCGAACGGCGTCCCACTGATCATGGATTCGTTCCGAACCCACTACTTCGGTACGCTGTCGCACCTCGGTCGCGCCATCGCATCTGGGGGGACGAAGGAGTCGCTGCTCGATGGCCTGGAGTTCTGGGAGGGATTCCTCAAACTCCACCCCGAGAAGCACGGCTGGATGTACAACAACGCCGCGTTCAACGTGCGCGACTACGGCACGACCATCGAGACCGAGGCCGCAAACGGGACCGCCGAAGAGAAGAAGAAGGCCGCCGCGCAAGCGATGAAGCACTTCGAGCGGAGCTACGAGCTCTACGCGATCGGCGCGAGACTTGATCCCGATGACGCGCGAACGGTCAACGACCAGGGGCTGATGCTGATCTACCACTTGAAACGCGATTACCCGCTCGCGGAGAAACTGTTCAAGCAGGCGATCAAGGTGGGCAAGATCAAACTCGAGAGCCTCGACGAGGACACTCCGCTCGAGAATCGGAACTCGTTCGAAGAGGCGGTAGGCGACGCCTACCAGAACCTGGGCAAGATGTACATCGACCTCGGCAAGACCTTCGAGGAGTACGCGCCGCCGCTCCGCGAGTCGCTGAAGTACTTCCCAAAGCAACGGCGCGAGTCCGTTCAGTGGTTGCGACGAGGCGACGCGAAGGCGCCGGTCAAGAATGTCTCCAAGCCCCAGGTCGATCCGCGGAAGGCCGCGCTCGACCCCGTCGTCGAGGCCGCGAAGAAGAAGGCCGCGGCGAAGGACTTCGACGGAGCGCTGCTCGTCCTCGACAAAGTCACCGAGAAGATGACGGGGTTCGCCCCCTACCACTTCTACCAAGGTCTCTACGCCCTGCGCTACGCCCAGCAATCGATGCAGCGCGGCGGCTCCGCTGGTCAGATCGATGGCCTGCTCGCCGACGCCCGCAACAACCTGCAGCGCTCGGTCCAACTCGACGGCGAGCCTGTCAAAACTCGACTGCACCTGGCGGAGGCGAACTACGAGAGCAGCGAGTTCGAGAACGCCGCGAAGATTTCAGCGGCGTTGATTCTCCACATCACTTCGCTCGGAGGAACGACGGACGAAAACGTCGCGGCGACGCAGCGTGTTCGAGCGAAGTCCGGGACCAAGCTCTACGTCGCTGCAAGACGGGCGAACAAGGACAACCCCTCGGAGCTGCACGCGACGAGGAACGCGTTCCGCAACCTCGAGCGCATGGGAGCACTCGACGCGACGTCCCGCAAGACGTGGGCAAGCCTCGAACAATGGGCGGGCGACAAGGCCGGGGCACTCGACATCTATCTGCGCGGAGTGAAGAAGACTCCGGGAGACCAGACGCTGCTCGGCGAGTTCGTGGAGTTGGCCCGCGCGACGCAACAAAGCAGTCGCGCCATCGCGGACCTGAGGACCCGCGTCGATGGCGTGACCTTCTGGTACCTCGGGCAGGCCTACTACTACAGCTCCTACGAGAAGCCGGCTGTCGACACGCCCGAGAGCATCGAGTTGGCGCTGTCGAAAGCAATCGACAGCTTCGAAGTCTCGCGGGCCCACAACCCGAAGTTCGATGCGAGCTGCAGCTACTGGACGGGAATCTGCTTCGGGCGCAAGGGGTTCTTCGCGCTCGACAAGAAGCTCTACCAGATCGCCGAGTCGGACTTCCTCACCGCCGCGGAGAAAGCGCCAGCGCGCCTCGACGCCGCAGCGTCGAACAACCGCAGCGTCAAGACCGGGATGCAGTTGCTCGTCCACCACTACTTCACGTCGAAGGATCTGGCGAAGGCCGTCTCGTTCCTGCAGAAGGTGTGCCTGGTGGTCAAGAACGATGCGGGCTTCTCCAACAACCTGGGTCTGTTCGCCCGCGACCACGGCGTCGCGCTGGAAGACTCGGGCAAGACGGGCGAAGCCAAGGGGATGTACGAGGTCTCGTACAAGGCCTACAAGAACGCGGTGCGCATCGAGCCTGACAGCGTGAGGCAGCGCAATGATCTGGTCGTGATGGTGCTCTACCACGTGAAGCGCGATCTCGACTCCGTCACCGAGACCCTGACGGCTTGCATCAAGGATGGGGAAGGGCAACTCGCCGAGGACCCACCGCAAGACAAGCAGGAACTGCAAGACCTGCAAGAATCCGTGGGTGACTCCTATCAGAACCTCGGCTACTACCAGATGACGTTCGGCAAGGACCCAGAATCCGCGCGCAAGAACCTGGAGAAGAGTCTGGCGTTCTACCCATTCAAGTTCCGCCGCAGCACGAAGCTGCTGCACCAACTAGACGGGGGCAAATGACGTGAATCACCGCATGCTTCTGCTGGGTGCGATCGCAGCCTTCATCACGGTCGGCGGCGCGCTCCCCGCGCAGGACGACTACCGCGCCAAGGCGTTCGCGGCATCCGACGCCGGCGACGTCGTCCGGGCCGCCGATCTCTTCTTCCGACTCTTCAAGGCCGGCGCCGAGGACAAGGATGTCCTCACGACCGGCGCGCGCTGCCTGGAGAAGACAGGCCGTTACAACGACGCCCTCGTCATGCTGACCCGCGGCGGGAAGAAGTTCCCTCGCGAAGTGACCTTCGGGGTCGGCCTCGCCCGCGTCCACAACCTGAAGGCCGCCCAGACGTTTCACGAGAGCGGCAAGATGGACTCCCACGTCGTGTTCCAGTACGAGGACTCGATCCGCGAAGCGCAATGTGTCCTGCGGACATGGCCCAAGAACCGCGACGCCCGCCTCATCCTCGTCAACGCGCTCTACAGCCTCGGCAAATGGAACAAGGCGAAGACCCACGCCGAGGAACTAGTCAAGCGCTTCCCGAAACACCCTGGCGGTTTCATCGTCATGGGAGATCTCGCGTTCGAGCACTTCAAGCTCCTGCGAAGGCGCGCGAGCGGCAAGGATGCCGACACCTCCGAGAAGACGATGCAGAAGATCGCCGGTTCTCGCGAGGCGGCGCGGCGGAGCTACAGCTTGGCCCTCGCACTCGATCCGAAGCGTGCGATCATCCACACCAAGCTCGGCAATCTCCACAAATGGACCGGCGAGGTCAAGCAGGCGATCGCCAAGTACCGCGAGGCGCTCTGTCTCAAGCCATCGGCCCGCGTCAACCATGACTGGATCGCGGCGAACACAACGGCGAAGGAACGCTTCGAGTTCTACAAGAAGCTCGGCGAGAACTACAGAGAGCAACCGAACGCCGACCACCGGAAGACGGGCATTTTCGCGTGGTACGGCGCCGCGGCACTTATCGCGGACAAGCAGTACAAGCTGGGCGAGGAACTCTACATCATCTCGGTTCAACTCAACCCGTCGTACACGAGCGGCTACTACTACGCGATGTACTCCGCGTACTTCTACCGCAAGGACGAAGAGTCGGCGCTGCTCCACGCAGCTGAGTATGCGAAGAGGAACCCGATCCAGTTCGCGGACCTGGTTCGAGCGGTCCCGATGCAGCACCGCGACAAGCTGACCAAACTCGTCAAGTACTTTGCGAAACGCGCCAAGGACCTGGGCTTCCCGGCAGCGAGCCGGGACCTGAACCACGTCCTCGCCGCGATCGTCGACACGGCGGACGCATGGAACAACTTCGCATTCATGGCCCGGGAATCCGGAGAGTTCAAGAAGAGCGAAGCCGCGTACCGAAACGCGCTGGCGATTCAGCCGGACTCGGGTCAGCTGATGAACGACCTCGGCGTAATCTTGCACTATCACAAGGGAACGCTCGAGGACCTCGACGAGGCGGAGAAGCTCTACAAGTCAGCGGGCAAGGCCGCGACGCGCGTCCTGCGCACTTCGAAGTCGTCGAAGGAGGCAAAGGTCACGGCGAAAGAAACGGTGAGCAACGCCAAGCTGAATCTCTCGAAGCTCTCGGAGGACCGCGCCGTCCTCAAGAAGAAGCCGGCCAAGACATCGAGCCAGAAGGCGCGAAAGGCGAAGTAGCCCTCACGCCTGCAGACGACTCGCGAGATTCCCGTAGTTGCGGTACGGCGTCACGTCCGGCTCGCCGGCAGAGTACCACCACTGCACGCCGAGAATCCCCACCGCGGGAATGGCGAGGATCGAGCTCGAGACGGTGCCGTACTCCCCACCCTTCTTGAGAATGCGATGTCCCGTGAGTTCCCCTCGGTCGACCAGGATCCTCTTGAACTCTTCGATACGCTCGTCCAACGGCCCAGCTTCGGAGCACGCTTGCGGAAGCACCAACTCGCCCAGTCGATGCTCGTTGGACAACACTGCGGGCGTCTCTTCGACCGCGACGTCCTCGAAACGTCCCTGCTGGAAGACCACGACGCGCGCCCGGTCCCGATCCGCGATCAACAACTGGAACGGATTGAACTCCTCGTCGCCGCAACGGACACGGACGGCGTCCACGGCGGACGCGACATCAGATTGATCCAACGCGAGATGAGGCAAGTCTCCCCGTGAACTGGACCGCGGCTGCTCCGACGCTCCAGCGACATTCGTGATCGCCACGAACATCCCGTTCTCGTTCAGCGCCATCCACGTGCCCCCGGCGCGCCGATCACGCGGCGAGATCATCCGATGCACATCGCCGACGAAGAGCCCGGGCGGCGCAGCCTTGCGCTCACGGTGTTCGTCGCGGTTGCTCGCGACGATGAGCGGGTAGTCGGGGTCGACTCCGCGGACGAGGATCAACAAGCACATGAGGAAGTGACGTACGGTCAGGTGTTCTCATCGGACAGGGTGATCTGTTCCGAGACGCTCTCCAACGCCGGTTCCTTCGGCGAACTGAAATGGCGGAGCACAATCATGCCGACACCGGCCACCGCCAGGCAACATCCGCCGATGAAATAGAGCCGAGGCACACCCGCGCCGACCGCTAGCGAACTGCCGACGATCGGGCCAAGCGAGAGTCCGAACTGCATCCCACTCTGGACGAGCGTGAACGCGAGGCTCTTTCGCTCCGGTCGCACGCGTCTGGCTACCGCAGCGTACGCGAGCGTCATTCCACCCGCCATCAGGACCGCCGCGCAGCTTCGGAGAATGATGAATCCCGTGATATCGTCCACGATCGACGTGAGAAAAAACACGATGGAGAGACCCGTCCCCGCGATGGCCATGCACCGCATCGGTCCGATCCGATCTGCGAGCCGCCCCCATCTCGTCGTGAGAAGCAGTTGCGCGCCCGCCAGCACCACGAACGACAGCGCCACGGTGCGCTCCAGAGCCAGCGCCGGATCCCCGACAAACGACGAGACCGCCGGCATCGAACCCAGTTGTCGCACCCACAACGCGACAAACGGCTCGACCATGTGCTGACCGAACCGCAGCAGGAAGATCAACAGGAGCAGAACGACAAACACGCGATTCCGGAGCAGCCCGAACATGTCCACCCAGAAGCTGACGATGAAGCCCCGCCGCGGCTCTCCCGCATTGTCGGTCAAGAGTTGGCTCCGGTCCTCCGTCGCGAAGAACAGGACCGGTAGTGCCGAGAGCAGACTCAACCCACTCGTCATGTAGAAGACCGCCGACCTCCCGAAGTGGAATGCAACTTCAGCGCCGACCGCTGGACCGAGCAAGAGACCCAGCGCGAGACCGAGTTGCAGACGACTGATCGCCAGCCCCTGGCGCTCCGCGGGCACGGAAGCGGTTCCGAGCACCATCGCGGGCGCGACGACCCCGGCGAACGCACCCTGGAGAACCCGGCACGCGAGCAGCCAGCCCGGCGTCGGCGCCATGGGCATCAGGGCCGTGGCAACCGCGATCGCGAGAGACGCCCGGACGACCATGCGCTTGCGTCCCACACGATCCCCGAGCACACCCCAAAACGGGCCTATCACCGCCGCCGTCAGCGGCGCCGACGCATAGACCCAACCGGTCCAGGTCTGTAGTTCGCCGCCCGCGAGCCCGAAACGGTCCTGAATGTAGAGTCCGAGGGTCGGGATCACCGCCATCAACCCCATGGAGACGGCGAACAGGCCGGGCCAGACGGCCAGGAAGTTGAGAGGGCTGGAAGGCAGCGGCGTGTACCGAAAAGAGCTCAGTTTTGCGGTAGCCTTCCCCACCTTCAACCGCGGGAGCAAATCCTCTTTTGGATCGTTCGATTGACGGCTTGACCGCCATCGTCCTCCCACACCCAACCCCCACCATCCACCATCCAATGCTGACCCAATTCCTGCGAATTGTCCCCCTCTGCGCCGTGTCACTAGCGATTCACGCCCAAGACGACGGCATTGCGAAGACCGGGGAAGCCACCGCCGCGAAGCAATCCGTCCCCTCACCCCTGGGGGGAGCGGTGCCCGAACTCAATATCCAGTCGTCGTGGGCCCAGGACACTCGCCACGAAGGGGCGAAACCAGACAAGACGAAACGCGGCGTCTACCCCGTCGGCAACGGTCGCGTCTTCACGTACATGGGTCTCGGCGAGCGCGCGAACACGATGATGGCCCTGACGGGTCCGTCGTACGCCGCGACCGAGCGGAAGCTGCCACGCGGACACTACGGCGAATTGACGATCGACATCGTCGGCGTGAAGTTGCCAATACAGAGAGTGCGCCGGGTGACGAACGCGAACTTCGTCGTCACCTCGGACAGCACACCGGAAGGACTTGCCTTGCGGACACTCACATTCGCTGAACCCGACAGCACGACGATCACGAGGATTGTCACAGTCCAGAACGACACCAAGAAGATCGCGAAGGGACTCGCACTGTCTGTCCGGCTGTCTGGTGGTACACAGTCGGCGAAGGCGGACCACATCGTCAAGCAGTACGGCAAGGGTAGCCACTCGAGCTACGCCGTCATCGCGATGGCCAAGGCCGTCGTCAAGTCTGGCAAGCTGGTGCTCGCCCTAGAGGATCTGGCACCGGGCGGTTCCTACACATCGGTTCTCACGGTTCTCACGAGCAATGGGAAGGCGCCCGACGCAATCGAGGCGGGGGGACCGATCGGTGCCGCCGCCGCGACGGCATCGGCGAAGAAGACGGTCGCGTGGTGGAAGAAGAAGCTCTCGCCGATGCCGACTCTGCGCACCAACCACGTCAAGATCATGGATCTCTTCAGGGACTGGAAGGTGCTGATGTTGACGATGCGCGACGCCCACTCGGGAGTCGTGAGTCCAATGGTGTCGCGACGTGGTGCCTGGATCCGCGAGAGCAACGGACCGCTGCTTACCTTCCTTCGGTACAACATGTGGGACGAGGCCAAGGCGCTTCTCAACTACTTCTACAACGCCGTCCGTCTCACCGGAGAGGTCCGCGAGTACTACCCACTCGATCTCAAGTTCGATTCACTCGCAGGCAAAAAGACCGACTGGAAGACCATCCGTTTTCCCGAGTCGGATCTGTCATCGTGGATCGTGCTCCAACACTTCTGGTACTACCGAAGCACGTGGGACGCCAAGACGATCAAGGAGCACCGGCCATTCCTTCTGGGGTGCCTCTCGGGCCAGAAGCGCTCCAAGGGCTCGCTCATGCGGTTCAGTGGGTACGAGAACTACATGAACCCCACGCTGTACACGCTCGACATCAACAAGATGCGGAGGAACCCGAAATTCATCGCGGAAGATCCGGATAACGACCGTCGTTCGTACTCGTTGGCGAGCAGCGTGTTGTTCCTCATGGCGGTGCAAGGCATGGGCGACATGGTGAACGGCATCGAGCAGATGGAGAACCCGAAGAAGTGGGAAGGCGATCCCGGCGACGTCCCGAACAAGCCGAGCCAGAAGTGGCTCGAGCGCAGCCTGCCGATCATGCAGGACCTGGAGAAGCGCTTTTGGACCGCCCAACACAGCTTCGCAGTCCGAGACAACGTCACCGACAGCTTCAAGGTCCACGGCGACGACTGGAAGGGATTCTTCGCTCCCGCGATCTCGCCCGTCACGGGAGAGAGACACGCCGAACCGGTGGCGAACATCAACCTGCTTCCGCTCTGGATCGGTTTCACGTTTCCGACCGGCGAGCGGAGCCGTCACAACCTCCGCAACACGCTGGGCCGGTTGTGGATTCGCAAGGACTCGAACGGCAAGCGCGCGACGGCGCTCGTCGGCACGACCTCGACTGTCGGTCACTTCACGGGCGACGTACCCGGCATGCTGCTCACAGGACTCGTCGAGCGAGACGGTCGAGAGCGGGGACAAGTTCATGCTGAAATCCTGACGATCGCGGAACCCGCAGGGGAGTGGGGTCAGTTCTACAACCCTGACGGCCGTCCGATTGCCTCGGATGATCCCGACTGGCCGCACCGCCTCTCCCCGAACGAGTGTGGAATCAACTTCGACGCCACGGTGTTCGCACTCAACGGCATTCGCCACATCAACATCGCGAACTTTGACAACCGCTCCATCAAGCTGAAACTGCGACTGCCCGAAGGAACCACGTTCCTGGAGATGAACAAACTCAAGAAGGACAACCGAGCTTTCAATGTTCACGTGGACGAGTTCTCGGCCCCGTTGAGCCCGGATGAACGCAAACAGAACGACGCACAGTCCGATTCCAAGTTCAAGCGTGACCCGACCGTCGACCATCGCCGCTTCCGGTTCCGGATGGAATTGCTCTCCGACAACCCGTCGATGGGTCATTACCAGGTCGACGCGGACGTCTCGGGGACGATGTTCGTTCGCTACGCCTACCGCGGCGTCAAGGGTGGCAAGAGCGGGATCATCGACGAGCAAGAATTCTGGCAAGCGGACTCCGAGCAGTTCTACCTCGACGACTCGCCCACGGCGGAAGTCAAACTCCGGCAGCTGAAGCTGACTCCGCGAGCGAAACTGCTCGTGATCACAAATCGGCGGCAGTGCGCGGAGGTCTTCGGAAAAGAAGGCGTCAGCTACATCGACACCGGATTGCCGCTCGGCGGTCCGGAGATCGCGCGCGCCTTGCTGAAGGACGGGGAGCCAACGCACCCTCAACTCTTCCTCGACATCGGCTACAATGCGTCGGACAAGCGGACGTTCAAGGCGGCGAGGTTCTTCAAGGGCCAATGGGAAGACCTGCTAGCGAAGTACAAGGCGGCTGGCGGCGTCATCCTGACACCAGAGTTCGTCTCGAAGTTCGAAGTCAAACAGGGCGACAGCTGGAAGTCTGTCGACGCCGCGCACGGTCGACTGGAGTTGCCGTCGGGCAAGCAGGTCGTGCGATGCAAGGTCGTAAGCACGGCAACCCGCGACGTCGTGCTGCGTATCGGATCCGGATGCGGCTACAAGGCGAGCATCAACGGCAACGACCTCGCCGAAGAGACCGGCGCACGCCGCCCCATCCGTGATCAGGACGCGACTTTGGCCGAGCTTTCGAAAGGCGAGAACACGGTCGAGTTCGAGTTGGACGGGCCAGGTAAGCGAGTCCTGTTCGTTCGCGTCACCGACGGCAAGGGCTTTTCGGTTCCCGGCGTGAAGTGAGAAGCCGGTGCCAGGCGGCTACTTCCCGCGCAAGACGAGCAGGAAGCGGGTTTCACCAACCTTGGCGCGCCTGATCCACGACTTCGAAATCGTGGACTCGAACAGAGCGCGAGTCTTCGCGTTGCCGAGTTGCTTGACTCGCATCGGTATCTTCCCGCCCACCACTTTCTTCGCGGGGCTCCCATCCGCCCCCCCACCGATGCCCGACAAACGTCGTGCATCCAGGTAGTCCTTCAAGCCCAGGAACAACTGCTTGATCTGCCGGTCATCACCAGACACGAGGTAGACCTCGTCACCGCTTCGATAGACGTAGTCGTTTCCGTTGGCCTTTGCACCGAGTCCATTGTTCTGGCTCAGTGCTGATTTGAACTTCCGGCCCTCGAGTCCCCCGTCGGCTCCGTCCGCGATGCGTAGCACAGTCGCGGACGAGGTCTTGGTGCGGCGCAATGCGTCCCGCCGCTCAAAATAGGAAACGAAGGAATCGGCGAGGCGGCGCTTGTCAGCGAGGATCTCCTTCTCCTTCTTCTCCTTCTTCTCCGCGTCCGATTTCTTCTTGATCTCGCCGAGTTCCGCTTCGTCGTGTTCGGCCTCACCCTTGTTCGCCAGGACCTTCGCCGTCCCACCCGAGAGCCGACGAACCGACTTTCCGTCGTTCGATTCCTCTCGCGGGCGGTCCTTCAATCCTCCGATGCGGCTGGCGAGCCTCGAGACCGTCAGGAGGAGCACCGGAGTCTCGGACTCCGGCGCAATCGCGCGGAACTGAACGCCATCACCACCGCCTCTGCGGGATCCACGTTCGCGACGAGGTTGCGTTGCCTCTTCGGACTCGCGCTTGCCCGATTGATCTTTGCGACCGGCATCCTTGTTCAATTCCCGCGCTTGAGTCCCGGTCTTCGCCACCTTCCGCGACAACTTCTCGGTTGGTCTTACCGCTGGCTTCTTCGCTAGCGTCTCTGCCTTTCGGTCGAGCCCTTCAACCTGTTCGAGAATGGCCTTCGCGAGCCGCCGAAGCTCCGCGCTCGGGGAAGTCACTTCGGAGGAACGGGGAGCGCCGGGACTTCCGTCCGCGGGCTTGTTCGCTTTCCGACCCGGGTTCTTGCCCTTCGCCGCAGGCAAACCTCCGAGCTTCCCGTCCGCGTTCTTGTTCTCCGAGTCCTCGGCGGGCTTCCCCCACGCAACGCGCCGCCGGACAGCCTTGAGGTCTTTGGTCTTGTCGGCCTTGGTTGAGCCGCCATCGGTCGTCACCCGACGCTTGACGGGCGACTTCTGGGAATAGTCCTTCCCGGCAACAACCGTCTTGGCCGCGGCAGGTGCCCCGGTCGGCGGGGTCGCCTTGACCTGCGACTTGTCGCCAGGCGCCTTTTCGTCTTCTTGTTCTTCGCCGGCCACCATTCCCGTCAGATCGGGCAGGGACCGAGAAGTCAAAGGGCGACCTGCCGCGAGACCTTCCTGCGACTTCTTGTAATTCGAGCGCTTCGACACCGCGGGTTCTTTAGTTGTGGACTCGTTCCTGCTTCGGCTCTCGAGTGAATCGTTGCTTGCTGCGGGGACCTCCGTAACCGAGGGCGTCTCGATCACGTCCTTCAGCACGACGTACAAAATCACCATCGCCGCCGCCGCCGTGAGGCTGGCGAGGAATGGAATGATCCTTCGCCCCGGTCGCCCCGGGAGCTCTGCCATCACTGACGGAATCAGATTCGCCGGCGGGTCCTCGCCGTGAAGGTGAGAACGCACCGTCGCGACGGTGTCGCGGTAGGCCATGGCTCTTCGCCGAAGCTCGTCGTCGGCGGCCATCTCCTCTTCGAGCTCGGCGACCTCCTCGGCGCTGAGGCGACCGTCCACCCAATCTGCAAACCGCTCGTCGAGATCGTCCGAGAAGAACGACTCGTCGGACACGCCGCCATCCTCCGAACCACCATTGCTACCACTGCCGAAACCGTCGTGTTCATTCATGGCGTGAACTCCCTCAACATCCTCTGCAGGATCAATCGACCTCGGTGAATCCGGGACCGGACTGTTCCCGGCACGAGGTCCAGGACATCACAGATCTCTTCGTAGGACAGGCCCTGCATGTCTCGCAGCAGGACGCACTCGCGAAACTCCTCCGGCAGGCGTTCGATCGCCGCCTGCACTGCCGACGCGATGTCCTTGTGGTGCAGCCGATCACTCGGGTCGACCTCGTGGGAGGGCGGCTCAGCCCGCAAGTTGTCGTGGCCGCGGACTGGTGCGTCGATCGAGTACGTCGGTCGGTCCCGTTTCAGGGCCTTGCGCTTCCGGTATTCGGTGATGCAGAGGTTCATCGCGATCTTGTGGAGCCAGGTGCTGAACAGCGCCCTTCCGTCAAAGGTCTTGATCGCCCGGAACGCGCGCATGAACACCTCCTGGGAGATATCGGCGGCCGTATGGATGTCGCATCCCAGCATCCGCTTGACCAGCCCGTAGACCCTCCGCTCGTTGGCCTCGAGGAGCCACCGGAACGCGTCCTCATCCCCTTCTTGCGCCCTTCGCAAGGCGTGAAGCTGGGCGATGTGCTCTGGGCTGTCTTCCGCAAGGCCGTTCTGCGAATCATGATCTGGACAAGCCGGTACCCCGGCTGGTGGCGGCGGAAGACGGCCAGCTTCGGGCTGGGTTCCCTGCGGATCAGGTTTTTCGTGGATTGCCAAGGGGTCCAACAGGCCTTTCGGTAGACAGCTGCAAGGGTAACGTTGGCTGGCCTGGACGGCTCAAAGCCGGAGGAACTTCCATGGCCAATGACACAGATCGGTTCCGTTGCCCCTGCTGCCACGAGCATCTGGAGTTCGACAGGGCGACCGGAAGCGTCCGGAAGGCCGGAGCGAGCGATCCTCCCCGGCACGACATGGACGCCCTGATCGAGAAGCAGGCGAAGGATGACGAACGGCTGGGTGACGCCTTCTCGACGGCGACGGAGGACGCACTCCAACAGGCCGACAAGTTCGACGCGCTGTTCGACGACGCCCTTGAACAGGCGAAGAAGGACAAGGACAAGAAGCCGCGGAATCCCTTCGATATGGACTGAGGGTTCTGGTCCGGGGTCATCTATCGAGCCCGAGGGCGCGACGGCCCTGTGCGTTGTAGACCGGTCGTTTCTCGCGCGTGGCAAATTCCAGCCCGGCCTCGAAGAGACCGCGGATGACCGCGGTCATGTTCGGCAAATCGATTTTCGAAACGTGATCCGAAGGCTTGTGGTAGTCGGCATGGAGCGACCCGGCGCTGATCGAGTGCGCGATGACGCCCTTGCGGGCGAGTGAGATGTTGTCGCTCGCCTGGAACAGCATGCTCGCCGCGCGGAATCGGGTGAGCTCGATGCCCGCTCTCGCGAAACCCACCTGGGCGATCTCCTCGAAGTCGGAGAACTCGCGGCCCGTCACCCACGCCTGCTTCCCCTTGATCTGGTCGGGCCGCCCGACCATCTCGATGTTCAGGTTGACGACGATCGAGTCCAGGGCAACCGGCGGGTCCGCGGCAAACGCCCGCGATCCGAGCATGCCCTTCTCCTCTCCCGAGAAACAGACGAAGAGGAGGCCGCGGTCGTGCACATTCGGAACCCTGGCAAACGCCTCGGCGAGCACGACGACCGCCGTGGTGCCGGTGGCGTCATCGTCGGCTCCGTTGTAGAGGCCATCGCCTCTGACGGGCAGACCGATGCCGAGATGGTCGTAGTGCGCCGAGAACATGACGTGCTCGTCCTTGTGCTTCCGACCGGGGAGTCTCCCCATGACATTCTTCAGCTCCAAGGTCACGGCCTTCGACGCGGCGACCTCGACAGTCGCGTGCTCGATCTCTTCAGCTGGGAAAGCGCCCTCGCGCACGAGTAGCACGGGGGCTCGCGAGACGCGTCGGCGTGAGATAACACGGCGTTTGCCGGCGACGGCCTTCCACAGCGCCGAGGTCTGGGGGTCGACGAGAATCACGACGGGGTTGCGAGCCGCGCTGCGTCGCATTCGCGCCGAGGCGTTCGCCTCTTTCAGCACGGACACATCCGTTTCCTCGCGCTCGTACGCCCGACCCGGCGCGATGTAGACGCGCACGTCCTTGCCGGGCTCGAGCTTCACGGGCTCCTCGCCGTCTCCCAAGTGAAGCACGAGTTTCACCGCGTTCGCATCGACGACGGTGCCTGGTTTCGAGTACGTGTGGAAGTAGCTGCCATCCTTCATGACGGGCTTCAATCCCGCCTTCTTGAACGCCGCAGCGATGTACTCAGCGGCCTTGTCCTGCCCCCGGCTCGGCGTGTCTCGCCCTTCCAACTCGTCGCTCGCGAGGAAGGAGAGCACTTCCTTCACGCGTTTGTCGGAGATGAGGCTCTTCGGCTTGGCCTGTTGGGAGGCTGGCCGAGAGTTCTTCTCTTGGGCGTCGATCCCGCCACTCAGAAGAACCGCGGCGAGGAGTATCGGGAATCGCATCAGGTCAGAACCTCGTTCATCGAACCGGTTCGATAGCCATTCAGGTCTAGACTTACGTAGGTGTAGCCAGCGGCGCGAATCCCCTCCGCGATTTTATCCCGGTCGACGGACACTGCCCGCATGAAGTCCTCGGGAAGGAGTTCGATGCGTGCCACCGTCTCGTGGTGGCGAACGCGGAACTGACGGTAGCCGAGCTCCCGCAGCACCTGCTCCGACCGCTCGAGCTTCGCGAGCACTTCGGGCGTAACCGTCGTGCCGTACGGCACGCGAGAGGCGAGACACGCGAACGACGGTTTGTCCGCCGTCGCCAGCCCGTGCTCTCGGCTGTAGCAACGGACCTCGACCTTTGTCAGAGCACAATCGGCGAGCGGAGCGAGCACGCCGTTCTCGGCCGCCGCCCTCGCTCCGGGGCGGTGATCCGAGAAGTCGTCGGCGATCGCGCCGTAGAGTACCGGCCAATCCACGTCGCACTGCTCGCGAATC
Organism: uncultured candidatus Brocadiaceae bacterium; assembly: GCA_964469555.1. Classification (GTDB taxonomy): domain Bacteria; phylum Planctomycetota; class UBA1135; order UBA1135; family UBA2386; genus CAYYAQ01. The sequence continues at coordinate 70,267 of CAYYAQ010000005.1, forward strand.
TCGCCCGCGATGGTCTCGAAGAGTTCCGACTTGCAGAAGTAGCAGCGATCCGACCCATTTGCCCGATACTCCGGGCGATCCCGCTCGCGTGTCGTGATGATGCGGTGCTCGACACTCATCGTACGGGCGAGCCCGATGGCCTCGTCCAGTTCGGCGCGAGGCAGGGACGGCGAGTCTGCAGTTACGGCAAAGACCCGACCACCGAGCACGCGACTGCAGGCGTGCAACAACATCGTGGAATCCACACCGCCGGAAAACGCGACGATCGCTCCGGGCAGTCGCGTGAGACGTCGGTCAAGTTCGTCGATCTTGTCCGCGTAGAGCGCGAGGTCAGGCATCGCACTCGATCTCCGTCTCTTCGGTGAAGATCACGTGGGCGTAGTCCTGGTCACCAGACACCTCGACACGGGGGAACAACAAGCTGTCCTGGATCGTGATCGGCGAGAGTATCTTCACGCCATCCATCAGGACGCAGCGCTCGAGCTTCGCACCGGGATGCACCTCGACGTCCTTCCCGATGTAGTTGTCGGCGTCGGTCCTGCCGAGCGCGTAGAGGTTCAGATCCAGGAGGTCCTTCGCGTAACTGACATTGAGATCGCGCTGAATCACGTCCGCCGCTTCGACTCTGTATCCGTCGTCGATGAAGATCTGGATCGAGTCAGTGATCTCGTACTCATCACGCAACGCAGTCCGCGGCGTCCGCCTCACTGCGTCGAAGAAGGTCTTGTGGAACAGGTATATGCCGCAACCCTTCACGTCGACCTGGGGGTGCTGGGGCTTCTCGATCACGCGGGTGACGCGCCCGCCCTCGTCCGACATGACGATGAAGTTCCGCTTGATCGCCTCCTGGTCGAGTTCTCGGCGGACGGCGAGCACGCCCGCCGTGCCACGGTCGCTGTTCAGCCGCTCGACCATCGAGGACAGACCCACCGTCGGATTGAACTCGAAGAAGATGTCGCCGAGGAAAAGGAAGAAGGACCGGTCGACGTGGCGTTCGAGCTTTGAAACGGCGTGGGCGATTCCCAGTGTCTCTTCCTGCTCGACGTACTCGATCTTCACGCCGAACTGCGCCCCGTCCCCCAGCGACCGAACGACTTCGTGGCCGAGGTGCCCGATCACGATCACGATATCGCGGATGCCGAGATCGGCGAGGCTCTCGATCTGATACACGATCAACGGCTTGCCCAGCACGGGCAGGATCGGCTTGGGGTAGTGCGACGAGAAAGGATGCATACGGGTGCCCTTGCCTGCGGCGAGGATCACACCCATGAGTTCGCTTTGTTCCGTCATTCGCTTGGTGCCAGATAGGACCTGGCCCGTTCAACATAGTGGCTGGCGCGCCGGCGCATCGTTTCCTTTTCCACTTCGGTCACGGCCCGCCGCACCCTGCCGGGCAGGCCCATCACGACCGAACCATCGGGGATGACTGCGTTCTCCGGAACGATCGCACCGGCGGCGATGATGCAGTACTTCCCGATGCGCACGCCGCCGAGGATCGTAGAACCCATCCCGACGAGCGTGTAGTCGCCGACTCCGACCCCGTGGAGGATCACGCCGTGACCGACGGTGACCCCTTCTCCTATTTCGAGCGGCGCATCGACATCCACGTGCACAACACTGTTGTCCTGGATGTTGCTGCGAGCGCCGATCGTGATCGAAGCATCGTCGCCGCGCATGGTGACGCCGAACCAAATGCCCACGTCCTCGCCGAGGTCCACATCACCGACCACGACCGCGTTGTCCGCGACCATGGCGTCGCCGCGCCGAACAAGCCGCCCCACCATGTCCGGGTAAACGCGATATTCCCGCTGGTCCATGCCGTCCGCCTGATCCTTCATTTGTCGTACACGAGTGTGACCCACTGCGGGAACAGCAAGAGGCCACCCACGGTCCATCCATTGTGCACGAAATGCAGCAGAATCGACGCGCCAACTCCGCCGGTCTTCAGCCGCAGATAGCCAAAGAACAATCCGAGGAAACCCACAGGAATTATTACGGGCGGTGAGTGAACGGAAGCGAACAGCGCCGACGTCACGAAGAGCGCCACAATAGGGGAGGTGGCGTTCTCCACGGCGCGGAACAGGAAACCGCGGAAAAACACTTCCTCGGCGATGGGCGCCAACACGCAGGACACCAGAAGAACTCGCCAGATGCCGTTGTCGTGCTCGGGGAGGGCGTAGTACAGAACCGGCTCTTGTGCCTCAAACTTGTACTTGGCCAGGTGAACCAGATACGGGAACAGCATCATCGCGAACGGAATCCACACCACGGCGAACACGAGGTAGGTCCCGATGGCGGGCAGCGGTCGGAACGGCGCTGCGAGGTCCCGCCAGCGCCACCACCCGTACGCGACCATCAACAACATTCCGGGGAGCAGGATCAGGCTGCCGTTCTCGACCTTCGCCGCGAGTTCCAGATCCGGAGTCGCCTGTTTCGCTGGCTCACCGAGAAACGCGGCAGCGAGGACTGGCGCGAGGAGAAACAGCATCAACGCGATCGCCGCGTCGAGAAGCGCCGACGACTCACTGACCTTGTCGGGCTCGGCGCCAGGGGCGCCGGAGGGATCGCTCTCGCTCATACCTACTCGCCGGCGATCATGCCGGCTTCGGGAGAGGACGCGGTCGCATAGAGGCGCTTGGGTATCCGGCCAGCGAGGAAGGAGTCTCTTCCGGCTTCGCACGCCGCCTTCATCGCACGTGCCATGCGCACGGGGTCTTTGGCCAACGCGATCCCGGTGTTGAGGAGCACGCCGTGGGCGCCGAGCTCCATCGCGAAGGAAACGTCGGACGCGCAACCGACTCCGGCGTCCACGAGCACCGGAACCTCGGCGCGTTCGAGAATGATCCGGATGTTGTTCGGGTTCAGGATTCCCTGGCCCGAGCCGATGGGCGCACCGGCGGGCATCACCGCAGCGACGCCGACGCCTTCCAGCCGCAGCGCGAGAATCGGGTCGTCACTCGTATAGCAGAGGACCGTGAACCCTTCCTTGACGAGAAACTCAGCGGCCTCGAGCGTGCCGACGGGGTCGGGCAGCAGCGTGTCCTTGTCGCCGAGGACTTCGAGCTTGACCATGTCGGACATGCCCGCCTCGCGACCAAGCATCGAGGTGCGGATCGCATCCTCGGCGTTGAAGCACCCAGCGGTATTCGGCAGGAGTTTGTACTTGGACGTGTCGAGGTAGTCCAAGAGCGTCTTGCCCTTGGGCATGCCGAGTTCCAATCGGCGCACGGCGACCGTCACGCAATCGGTGCCCGACACCTCGAGCGCCTCCTCCATCGTCGACAACTCTGCGTACTTGCCGGTGCCGACGAAGAGGCGGGAGGAAAAGGTGTGGGGGCCGATGGTCAGAGGTGCGTCTTCGGGGAGGGTCATGGCCTGTGAATGCTAGTCTGACGAGGTCCCGCGACCAAACTCGATTGCTTGGGAGAAGTCCCGGGATTCCGCGTCTTCAAGCGGCCCTATCCCCCGCCGACGAACGTCACGATCTCCAGCTCGTCGCCGGCGCAAACCGGGGACGACGCGTAGTCCTTCTTCGATACGAGCTTGCGATTCTGCTCGACCGCTACGTGCGTCGTCTCCACGCCGAGCTGCACGAGAAGTCCCGCCACGGTTGTCGGGTCGGGCACCGTCCTCGGCTGCCCGTTGATGGTCACGTCTTGGGTCCCTTCGGTCATGGCGCTCGTTGCAACAGGACTACTTTCAAGTACTCGGACTCGGGGAGGTTGAGTGCGACCGGGTGGTCCTCCCCCGCCGCGATCCGTTCGCGCAACCATACCGGAAACGGCAGCTCCGCCGCAGCCTGGCGCAGAACGCCTTCGAACATCGAGGGCTTGACGTGGTGACTGCACGAACAGGTCAGCAAGTATCCACCGGGGGCGAGGATCCGAAGCGCCAACCGATTGATGTCACGGTAGCCCCCCAGGGCGCCATCGACCTCGCGGCGGCTCTTCGCGAACGCCGGGGGATCGAGGATCACCAGCCCGAATCGTCGCTCCTCGGTGCGAGCCTGCCGCAACCAATCGAAGACGTCGGCACGTTCGGTCGACAGCGCAGGATTGTCCGCCGCATCGCGCGCGAGCCGCAGCGCGTCTTCAGACACGTCGACGGCGACGACGCTCTCCGCGCCTCCCTGAAGGGCCGCGAGCGAGAACGCGCCCTGGTACGAACAGAGGTCAGCGACCTCGCGACCCCGGGCGAGCTCCATGACCCGCCGGCGAGCCAGACGCTGGTCGAGATAGAACCCTGTCTTTTGCCCCGTGAACAAGCGCACCGTGTGGCGCACGCCGTGCTCCTGGATCGTCGTTTCCTCCACTCGCCGTCCGTCGAGTAGGCGGACCTCCTCCGGCAGATCTTCCCGACGCCGCACGGCGAGGTCGTTGCGGGCCAGGATCGAGATCGCGCCGACCTTCTCCCGCAAGAAGGGCACGATGCTCGACAGGCTGTTTTCGATCACGCGCGAAGTGCTCTGCAGCACGAGGCACCGGTCGTAACGATCGACGACGAGACCGGGGAGCAGGTCCGCCTCGCCGTGCACCAGCCTTACGCCCCGCGGTTCTTCGTTCAGGTGTTCCCGTTGGGCGAGCGCGGCACCGAGCCGTTCCGCGAAGAACGACCCGGAGTCCGGCACGTCGTCGCCGGGCCACGTACCGCAACGGCGGACACGGATGCGCGACTGGGAGGAGTGGAAACCGAGTCCGAAGTTGAACCCGCGCTCGGACGAGATGCGCACGATGCCATCCGGCTGTTCCCCGTCCTGAAAGTCGTCACCGAAGAACCACGCCTGGCCCTTCGACGCGAGCTTCGACGCTTTCTGGTTCAGGACGACGCGTGGTGCGGACATGGGCCGCCCATGGATACAGGTTTGGAGCCTGAGAATCTGCACGCAACCGCGCCCCTTTCGAACGGGGTCCAGGCTACTTCGGCGTGAACCGCCAGTTCTGCACGGTCGCTCCACCCGGTTGCTTGAACACAACACTTACCGACACACCCGACTTCAGCGGTTCGAGTGGGTAGAACACCGCCAAACCCGGTGCCCCGGCGTACCGGTTGCGACCACCAACGATCACGAAGCCCGCGACCGCGTCACCCCCTTGCTTGACGTCGACCTCGACGCTGGCGGGCACGGTGCCCGCGCGCCAGCCGTGCAGGCTGATCAGGTCCATGATCTAAACATGTCATGGGGCGCTCTGGGCGCGACCCAGCCCTTGTCTGCAACTTGGAAATACCCGCACCGTAGAGACCGCACAGGGAGATTCGATCAAACAGTGCAGATCCCGACGGCTTCCGCCAACTGCGCGTCGGCATCGCCCGTCGCGATCCATTCGTGACCGATGTATCCATCGTAGCCGATGTCGGCGAAGGCTCGCATCACCGCGGCGTACTGGATCTCCTGATCCAGCCCCAACGGCCCGCGACCAGGACAACCCGCGACCTGCACGTGGGCGATGGACTCGCGAAGCTCGCGGATGCGACGGATGAGGTCACCGTCCATGATCTGGATGTGGTAGACGTCGAACAACAACTTCAGCGACGGCGAACCCACACGGCGGATGATCTCCGCGCACTCATCGACGTGGTCGCCGAGATAGCCCGGGTGGCCTTTCATCGGCGCGGCGTCGCGGGTGTTGAGGGGTTCGAGGATGAGAGTCACCTTCGAACGCTCGGCCAGTCCCACGATCTCCTTGTAGGCACGCACGCAGTTGTCGATGCCCTGCCGAGACCCGACGACGCTGCCGTTCGGTTCTTTCGAGGTGTCCATCAATCCCGTGAAGGTCATCACGTTGGGGAACCCCGCGGCAGAAGTCGCCCCGATCGCGGTGCGGAGCTTCGCATGGCACTCGGGCCAGTGCCCGGGGTTGTTCATGCCGCGGACGAACGTGTGCGACTTGGTCGCGGCGCAGATCAACCCGTGCCGGCTCAAGACGTCCCAGTGTTTCGGATCGACCAGTTCGAGAGCCTGGCAACCGAGGGTCGCCGCGTTGTGCGCCAGCGTCTCGATATCCCAACGCGGACCCTGATTCATGAAACACCAGCCGGCGACAGACTGCTTCAGTCGACCGCGTGGCCTGATCGTCGGCGTCCCGGCGCAAGCAGCCAGGCTCGCCAGCCCAACCGCGCCGAGGAACGAGCGTCGAGAGGGCAATCGGGACTCATCTGACTGCGGCCACTTCTGTGCGCGGGTCTTCACGCGCCGCACTCTACCTCGGGTCCATTTCATTCGCGATGCAATCAGTCCCTGGGAATCGAGGCGGCGAACGCGTCGAAGGCCTCATGACCTTTCAGCCCCTTGAACGCCCGCTCCCTGTGCAACATCTTGCGGCGCGATGATAGCTGCAAGCGAATCGATGCGATGATCGAGGGCTGACTCGGCCCTATCGCGAGTGGCTCACAGATCGATGCGCTGGAAGGCCTCGCCGTAGGCCCCGGTTTCTTCGAGCAGCAGGCTGCGGTAGGCGTTCATGCCGAACACCTGGTGCCCGAGATCCCCGTAGGCAAACTGCGTCTCGTAGCACGCGAGCGCTTCGCGCTTTTCCTGCACCACGTCGCTGATGTCGACGACGAGATCCGGCATCGGATTCGGCGCCCACACTTCGTAGCCGCGCGCGTCCCCGACGTATTTCGATTCACGCAAACCGCGTACGACGACCTCGTGGAGCACGAGGTGGTCCCGATTGTTGTCCTGTCGCCAGGGTAGATAGACCACTTCCGGCGCGAAATCGGTCACGGCCTCCCGGACCAGCTCGATCAACCTCAGCTTGTCCGACTCCGCGATTTCGCAGCTGTCGGGCAATCCCCAGAACAGCGGCTCCGGCACCCCGAGAAGTTCCATGGCGCGCCGGCTCTCGGCGCGACGGAGCTCCGGGTAGACCGCAGGGTCGAAGTGGCGATCCGGATCCCCGGCCGCGCCGTCCGTGGCGAGGACCACGCGGACGTCACCACCCGATCGTGCGTGCAGGAGCAACGTGCCGCCAGGGCCAAGCACCTCGTCGTCGGGGTGCGGGGCGAAACACAGGACCCGGACAGGATCGAGCGGGGCGGAGAGAATCTCGATTGGGGCCATCGAGAGCGATCGGGGAGGGGTCAGATCTCCAGCGGCGGCTGCCGATCCGCGCGGTGGAGAAAACGATGTAAGTGAATGTTTCCAGGCGTATTGTGACCGTTGGACGAGAACCCTGCCTCACCGAAGAACTCGAGCGCCGCGGCATTGGTCTCGTTGACGACCGCGCGGATCTTGCAGATACCCCGACTGCGGGCCTGGTCGAGAGCCTCGTCGAGCAACCGCCGACCGATCCCGCTGCGCCGCTGACCGGGAGCGACGATCAGGGTGATTTCGGACTGCAGATCCGGACCCGTGTCCAGCCTGAAGAACCCCAGCACCCTACCCATACGATCGTGTGCCGCCCAGCAGCTGATATGGGGGTCCGTGATGATCCGGTTCGCCCAGGTCTCGGTGGCAACAGCCGAAGGCACTCCGAGGCCGACCGCGGTCAGCCAAGCACCGAGCAATACAGCGTCCTCGACGGCAAATCGCCGGATCAAAAGGGCTTGCGAGGCGTGAATCGACATCAAGTGAGTTTACCCCAAGTGTACGGTGTTCCGCGCGAATCCTTGACGACCCGAAAGGCTCGGATACCATCTCCGCGCGCTAGTCCCCCTAGTCCTCAGCAAGAGCGGGTTTCCCGCTCTTTCTCATTTGCTGTGGAGGGGGCTTTGTTTTCGGTTCGCTCTCCGAACTGCAACCGCGGTGCAGGAGATCACACATGTTCCTGGCAGAAATTCCGGCAGCGTGCTGGGTTTTTCTGTGTACCGCGCACTACCCCATCATGGCTTCAGAAGACATCCTTCGATACATAGACACGCTCGCTCGCGACAAGGAAATAGACAAGGAAGGTCTATTCGATTCGATCGAGTTTGCCGTCGCAGCCGCGTTGGCAAAGAAGTACGGAATCGAAGACCTCGAGATCACCATCGATCGCGAGTCCGGACAGTGGGTGTCGAACTACGAGATTTCGCTGGAGTCCGAGGGAAGAATTCTCGCCCAGGCGGTCAAGCAGAGCATCAACGTCAAGGTGCGCGAAGCGGAGCGGGATCGCCTCTACGAAGAGTTCGAGATGAAGATCGGCGAGATCGTCAACGGGACCGTGCAACGGTTCGAAGGCGACACGGTCATCGTCAACCTCGGCAACAACATGGAGGGCATCCTCCCCCGCGCCGAGAAAGTGCGCGGTGAGGTCTACAACATCGGCGACCGCATTCGCGCGATGGTCCTCGAGGTCAAAAAGGTCGGCACCCGGGTGAAAGTGATTCTCACCCGCGGCCACCGCGACCTCGTGCGCTGCCTCTTCGAACTCGAAGTCCCCGAGATCGCCGACGGGATCATCGACATCCGCCGCATCGAGCGCGAACCCGGCTACCGCACCAAGCTCGCGGTGCACTCCACGGACGACAAGGTCGACTGTGTCGGTGCATGCGTCGGCGTGCGCGGGACGCGGATCAAGTCCATCATCGACGAACTGGGCGGCGAGCGTATCGACATCATCCGATGGAGCACCGAGCCGGACATGCTGATCGCGAACGCGCTCAAGCCCGCCGAAGTGTCCCACATCGAACTCGAGCCGAGCACCCGCAAGGCCCTCGTGCTCGTCGACGAAGACCAACTGTCGCTCGCCATCGGTCGCAAGGGCCAGAACGTTCGTCTCGCGAGCAAGCTCTCGCTCTGGGATATCGACATCATGACCCGCGCGGAACTCGAGGAGTCCATGGTCGCCGACACCAAGAGCGAGAATGGTGAAACCAAGGAAGGTAGCGAGGGCGATACCCCCGACACTGCTTCGACCGATGCGAACTCGGAAGGCACTGACTCCGCTGGTACCGATTCGACGGAACCTGGCTCGGCTGGCGACGGTGCTGACACCGCGAACCCCGAAGAAGCCAGCACAGATACGACCACCACACCGGAGCCAACCGCCGTCGCTGCCGCAGAAGGCGCGGGGACCAAGAGTTCCAGCGACACCGAAACCGATCCCGCCGCCCCGAAGGCCGACGGCTAATCCACCGCCAGATCAGGAGAAGGCTTGACCAAGCTACGCGTCTACGAACTAGCCAAGCAGTACGGCATGAAAGGGCCAGAGATGGCCGAGTACCTGCGAAACCTCGGTTTCTCGGTGAAGGGCCACATGTCCGCACTCGACGATGCCGACCAGATGAGGGCCATCGGCATGCTCGAGGCCCAGGGACTGCGGTCAAAGACCTCGAAGCCCCCCGCGGACACGGACACGGACACGGACACGGGAGGCGGCACCAGCCTCAAGAGGATCCCCAAGAAGCGGTCCCTGAAGAAGGCGTTGCCGCCCGCGGGCACCAAGCCGAAGAAGGTGCTCGGCGAGGCAGCAAAGCCGGAACCCGTAGCCGCGACCGCCACGGAGACCGCCACCGAGGAACCAGTCGCCGAAACACCGACGCCAGCGCCGGAACCCGAGGCCACACCTCAGGCCCCCGCCAAGGAGGTTCCCGCCGCGAAGACCGAAGCGGACAGCGCCGCTTCCCCGGAGGCGGAAGCCACGGGGACTGAAACAGCGTCCGCCGAAACGACGGACGCTCCGGCATCGACCGCTCCGGACGAGAGCGTCGCGGCTCCATCCCAGGAGAAACCGCCCGCGAGTGCCGCGGACTCTGCCCCGGCTGACGCCGCCGCCGAAGCGACCGAGGCCCCTGCGAAACCGCCTGCCGAGGAAAGGGTCGTCAAGCGCCTGATCAAGCCGCAGATGAAGGCGAAGGTCGTCGGCAAGGTGCAGTTGCCCGAGTCGACGATTCGCGACGCGAACCGCCGATCTGCGCCGCGAGACCCGAACTCGGTGGATCACGCCCTTCGCATGAAGGCGCTGTCCCACACTTCGACCCGCTCCGCCACCCGCACCGGCCCTGGTCGTCGCGGCCCCGGAATCAGAGGTGGACCGGCTCGCGGACGCGGGCGTGATCAGGGTCGCGGTCGGCGGAAGTCGAGCGGGATCGGCAGCATCAGCACGCCGATCGATCCGGACAAGATCATCGAGATCGAACCGCCGATCACCGTCAAGGGTCTGTCCGAGGCGCTCGGTGTCAAGGTCAACGAGTTGATCGCGGCACTCACCTTCAAGCTCAAGATCGCTGGCAAGACCATCAACTCCTTCCTCGACGAGGAAGAAGTCGAACTCATCGGTCTCGAAACCGAGCGCAACATCAAGATCGTCGAACACAAGGAGGCCGAAAAGCTGCTGCTCGAGACCTTCGTGAGCGCGAGCGAAGACATCTCTTCGGACAACCGCGCCCCAGTGCTCACGTTCATGGGCCACGTCGATCACGGCAAGACGACTCTCCTTGACGCGCTGCGATCCAGCGACGTCGTCAAGGGCGAGGCCGGAGGCATCACCCAGCACATCGGCGCCTACAAGATCACGACCAAGGGTAACGACGAGCTCGTCGTCCTGGATACTCCCGGCCACGCGGCGTTCACGTCCATGCGTGCGCGCGGCGCCAGCCTGACCGATATCGTGGTGCTCGTCGTCGCAGCCGACGACGGCGTCATGCCGCAAACCGAGGAAGCGATCAACCACGCGCTCCAGGCCAAGGTCCCCATCGTCGTCGCCGTCAACAAGTCGGATACTCCTGGTGCGAACCCGATGCAGACGCGCCAGCAACTCTCAGTGAAGGGCCTGCAAGCCGAGGAATGGGGTGGCAACGTCCAGATGGTCAACGTGTCCGCGCTCACGGGCCAGGGACTCGACGAGTTGACCGAGAAGATCTTCCTCGAAGCCGAACTACTCGAACTACAAGCCAAGCCGGAAGCTCCGGGGTCGGGCGTCGTGATCGAATCGCGGCAGTCGGCCAAGCAGGGCATCGTCGTAAACGTGTTGGTCACCGACGGAACGCTCCGCGTCCGCGACATGGTGATCTGCGGCGAGAGCCACTCTCGCGTCCGCGGCATGGTCGACGACCACGGCAAGCGGATCACCGAGGCCGGCCCCTCCACGCCGGTATCGATCACGGGCCTGGCCAAGCTTCCTACTCCGGGCGATAAGTTCTTCGTCGTCGAAAATGCGAAGAAGGCCAAGGAAGTCGTCGACGAGCGGCAACGCCGGGCTCGCGCGAACGATCTGGCGGACCGCTCTCCCGCCTGAACCCAGCTCTGCGTGATGCCAAAGGAGCATCAGCAGCGCCCCTGCGACCGCCGCCCCGACCAGCAGCGCCGCCGGCATCTCGGCGTGGCCTCGTCCCAGGATGAAGCGCTCTTTGGTGGCAGCCACCAGCAGCATGGCGGCACCGAAGACCATGATCTGGCCGCACAACGTCAGCAGCATCCCCAAATACGTGCGGGTGCCCAGGT
>CAYYAQ010000006.1:0-22639 GCA_964469555.1 uncultured candidatus Brocadiaceae bacterium
GTTCGACCGGATTCAGCGCAGCCATGGCATCGCGTACTACATCGGAGCTGAGCAGGCCCTGATGTACGAGGAGCGCCAGGAAGCGCGGATCTGTTTGGTTGCTCATCGAAACCGGGGGCGAGAGCGTGACGCGGGTAAAGAAGGTGACAACAACCGTCGACTATCGAAGTGTTACGTCAAGCCAAGGGCAAAGCTGTGCCGAAGATAGAGGTACCGCGGCTGAAGCACCACGGCTTCGAAGTAGCAGAAAGGAAAAAGAGTGAAGACGTCGGAAAGCAATTATGTGTTCAAGTACTTCGACCTGATCGATGAGTTCATCAAGGTAAGGAGTTGCTCGGAGGACACGCTGCTCGAGCTTCTCAAGGAAGACGTAAGCAACAAGGCCTCCTACCGCACGCGCGTCGTCGACGTCTGTGTTCCGGAGTATGAGAACGAGATCATGCTCGCGGTCGGCAAGATCGACGACGGCTACGACAAGGAGATCGTTCAAGAACTGCTCTACCAGATCTGCATCGATGTCAACCCGAGCCTCGAGATCCACCAGGTGAGTCTCCCGGCTCAGAGCACCAGTGAAGGCAACCCGAACATTCTTCCGCGACCCGAGCAGGCGAAAGAGAAGCAGAAGACCTTCCGCAAGGTGCTCGGATTCCAGAGGACACTCCGCACGCAAATCCTCGGGCAGGATGAAGCGATCGATACGCTCGTGCGCGCGGTCAAGAAGTCGGCGGTCGGTCTGAAGCGACCCGGAGCACCGATCGGCACGTTCTTGTTGGTCGGTCGAACCGGCACTGGCAAGACCGAGTTGGCGAAGGCGCTCGCGCGCACGATGTACGACGACCCGGGCAGGCTGATCCGGATCGACTGCTCGGAGTACGCGCTGCCGCACGAATACGCGAAGCTCATCGGCTCTCCTCCCGGCTACATCGGGCACAGCGAAGGCGGATTCCTCACCGAGTCCGTGCGCAAGAAGCAGAACTGCGTCGTACTATTCGATGAGATCGAGAAGGCACACGCCAAGGTGCACAACCTGCTTCTGCAGTTGCTCGACGAAGGCATCCTGACAGACAGCAAGGGACAAGTCGTGTCCTTCGCAAACACCGTCGTGATCATGACGAGCAACCTCGGCATCGAACGCATCGATGCGCTGCGCGGGCGGATGGGGTTCGGCGATTTCCATGAAGATGCCATCGACGAGAACAACATCGAGGAGGCGACCCTCGAGGGCATGCGCGAGTGCTTCCGCCCGGAGTTCATCAACCGCATCGACGAGGTCGTGGTCTTCAACCCGCTGGACATCAAGATCTGCACGCGGATCGCGCACCGGATGCTCAAGGAAGTCGCGGCGCTGCTGAAACCACAGGGCATCACGGTCGAGTTCTCCTCCGGCGTGAAGTCAGTCCTGGCGAAGGAAGGCTTCTCGGAAGAGTACGGCGCCCGCGAGCTGCGCCGCCTGATCAAGCGGAAGATCGAAGATCCGCTGACCGAGATGATCCTGAACGACAATATCCACGAGAACGTGACCATCCAGGTTCGCGTGGCGCGCGGTAAACCGAGCTTCGAGCTCAGGCTCATCGGCGCCGGGAAGTCCCTCGTCGGTTCGGCCTAGCCGTCTCGGCCCGGTAACAAACGGGCTCAGTACCGACGTCGCTACCTTCGACGAATGAGGTTGTCGACCTTCGACTTCTCGATGTCGCCCGGCTTCGCCTTCGCGTCGGCGGCGATCTTCTTCAACTCCGCTTCGATCGCGGCTTCCCATTCCGCCGGCGAGAAGAAGAACGGCCCGCGCCCACCGGTGTAGGCGAGCTTGCCGTCCTTGCCGATCAGGTAGAGACGATCGGGCCAGCCACGGTATGCCTGGTTGACCTTGTCATTCAGCCTGTCGACCACCGCGGGCATCGGCATGTTGAGCTTCTCGGCACAGGTGGTCGCGACCTTGCTCCGCTCCTCGAGCGTGATCGGATCCTGCACCATCTCGAAGGTCATCGGCGACCGGCTGTCGATCGCGTGCGCTTCGCGGATGTAGACGATGAAGAACTCGACCTTGTCCTTGTTCGCCTCGTAGATCTTCGTCAGCCGACCGGCTGCCTGGCGGAACGGGGGTCAAGTGTAGCTCCCGAAGATCAGGGCCACCGGCCTCTTGCCGCGGAAACTCGACAGGGTGACTGTCTTCTTCGAGTCCTTCGCGAAGGGAAGCGTGAAGTCGGGCGCCGCCTCGCCGGGGCCCGGAGGTAGATCGATCTCCTTGCCCTCTTCGATGTTGTCATCCCCGTCGGCGTCGAGCGTTTTGAACACCGCGTTCATGTCGCTGACTGTGACGGCGCCATCCCGGTCCATGTCAAATGTCCGCGGCACCATTCGGTTGACCATCCTTGCCATGCGCTCCTCGCCCGCACGACCGAACAGGTTGGTCATGTTCTCGGGCGGAATCAGGCCGTCCTGACCGGGCTTCAGTGTGGCGATGATCCGCTTCCACTCGGCCTTGTCGATCCCCGGCTTGCCATCCTGATTGAGGAACGACCCGAACATGTCGCTGAGGGAACGGGCGAGTTGCACACGGGAGTCATTGGTCGTGTCGCTGCCTCTGCGTCGACCACCGCGCTGGCGGGGACCGCGACCACCGCGCTGGAAGTCCGCCGCCGTGATGGCACCGTCCCTGTTGCGGTCGAGGTTCTGGAACGGTTTCTCGCCGCGACCGTACTCGGCCATCGTGACCTTGCCGTCACCGTCCTTGTCGCTGGTCTTCAGGATGTGGTCCCAGATCGACGTGCCGCCTCCGCGGCGTTGCGCATCGAGGGGCGAAACGACCAGGGAAGCAACGGCGATCAGAAGGAGCAGTTTCATCGGGCGTCTCCGGACGGGGGTTCGACCAACCCCGCAGGCTACCCATCCCGATCGCGCCGACCATCAGGTGGACGAATTTAAGACAAAGACTCGGCATCCACTGGCCGACGGGTCACTCCGACACGTAGTCATCAGCGTAATACTAGCCCGTGATTCGCGTGTAGAATTCCTCTGCGCGGACCGGCGAGTACTTCGGCTCACCAGGCCCCGGCAGCATCGTGATGAGCGTCACGTCTTCGTGGCCCAGCAGTCGGCCTGCGCCATCGGGTGCGGCGCCGGGAACTGGAGGATAATAGCTGAGACGCAACGCGAAGTTCGTGTCGGCGAGGCGTTCGTCGAAGAGATGGGGATCGCGGCAGAGGTGGGTCAACACCCCCTGGACGATCAGCAGGATGAGCGACTCTTGCGCGAGATAGACGCGCCGGAAGAACTGCTCGAAAATCGCGTCGGGCCAGAAGTCCGCGGCCTCGTAATCATCGCGGTCACCGAGATCGAACGCGCCCCACGTCACGAACGCCGCTCCGTGGACGCACCGACAATTGTCACCGTGGCGGTGGACGCGGAATCGACTCGGCAGCGTCGCTTCGAACACGACCGCGCCGCACAAACACGAGCCGGATACCGTTTCGGACATGCCGTGGTTCAATCGGGCGGACAACCGCGGCGACAGACTGAACTGGTGCCGGTCGAGGACGCGGAACAAGGGTCACCCCCGTCGGCCACCCTGGGTCATTTCCTTTTCGGTTCGCTCGACCAGCCGCGCGATGCGCATCACGTCGACGTCGCGCCTGTCGTCTGGCGACTCGCTGTCCCGTGCCGAGCACATCATCGCCGTGATCGCCGTGCTGATCACGATGTCGCGGACTCCGGAATACGCCGACAAGATGTTCACCGGTCTGTCCAACCCCAGCAGGATCGGGCCGATGCACGCCTCGGCGCCGGCACAATGCGCGATCTTCTGCGCGATGTTGCCCGCCTCGAGGGACGGGAACACGAGCACGTTCGCTCCAGCCGTCAAGCAACTGAACGGGTGGTGCTCCTTCGTCTCTTCGAACAAGATCGCGGTATCCGCGTGCATCTCGCCCTCGATCTCGAGTTCTGGACGCCACGTCCGCACTAGATCGACGGCCCGCCGCACGCGTTCGGATCGCTCGCTGTTCACCGATCCGAAGTTGCTGAATGACAGCATGGCCACTCGCGGCACCTCGTCGAAGCTCTTCGCGAGGTCAGCCGTGAGGCAGGCGATCTCTGCGAGTTCTTCGGACGAAGGCTCGATATTGATCGTCGTGTCCGCGAAGAAATAGAGCTGGTTGTTCATCACCAACACGTGCGCGCCGACGACACGCTCCGCCTGGTCCGAAGTTCCGACCACGGTCAACACGGGACGCAACGCGTCGGGGAATCCCCCGCCGGTCAACCCGCACAGCATCCCGTCCGCCTCACCCTCGCGCAGCATCATCGCCGCGAACCAGTCGCGGTTGTGCATGCGGCGATCCGCGAGTTCGTGGGTCATGCCCTTGCGGGCTCGCCGCTCGAACAGCCGATCCGTGAACGTCTCGGTCAGATCGGTCTTGAACACGTCAACGACCCGGCAGTCGCCGAGATCGAGGCCGATCTCCTCTGCGCGCTCGTGGATGAGGCGCGCCTTGCCGATGAGTATCGGTTGGATGATCTCCTCTTCCTGCAACTGGGCCACGGCACGCAGGACCTTCTCGTTCTCGCCGTTCGCGAGCACGATCCGCTGCGGCTGAGAACGCGCGCGGGTGACCGCGAAGCGCATGATCTCGTGCTCCTTGCCCAAGTACTTCCCGAGCTGCGCCCGGTACTTCTCCACGTCGGTGATGGGACGCCGCGCGACACCGGACATGCTCGCTGCCATCGCCACGGCCGGCGCGACGCGCAACAAGGCGCGCGTATCAAAGGGCTTCGGAATGATGTACTCCGGCCCGAACCGGAGGTTCTCGTGGTAGATCTTTGCGACCGAATCCTCGACCTCTTCGCGGGCGAGCTCGGAGAGGGCCGACACCGCGGCGATCATCATCTGCGTGTTGACGGTGCGCGCGCGCACGTCGAGCGCTCCCCGGAAGATGAACGGGAAGCCGAGGACGTTGTTGACCTGGTTCGGATAATCGCTGCGACCCGTCGCCACGATCGCGTCGGGGCGCGCCTCGCGCGCATCCGGATACCGGATCTCCGGATCGGGATTGGCCAACGCGAAGACGATCGGTTTGTCGGCCATCGTCATGAGCATCTCGGGCTTCAGGAGGCCCGCGACCGAGACGCCGATGAACACGTCCGCGCCATCGAGCGCGTCGGCCAGGGTTTCGGCCTTCGTGTCCGCGGCGTATTTCGCCTTGTACGGATTGCTCTCGATCCTCGGGTCACCCTTTCGCACGACGCCGCGGCTGTCGCACATGAGGATGTTCTCCCTCTTGGCCCCCATTTCGAGAATCAGGTTTGCCGTCGCCAGCGCCGCCGCGCCCGCACCGGAGAACACGATTCGGATGTCCTCCATTCTCTTGCCGACGAGCAGAAGGGCATTCTCCAGACCGGCGGCGGTGATGATCGCCGTGCCGTGCTGGTCGTCGTGGAACACGGGGATGTCGAGTTCTTCGCGCAGCCGCTCCTCGATGAGGAAGCAGTCCGGCGCCTTGACGTCCTCGATGTTGATCCCGCCGAACGTCGGCGCCATGGCCTTGACTGTCAGGCAGAAAGTCTCGACGTCCGGGGCGTTCAACTCGATGTCGAACACGTCGATTCCGGCGAACCGCTTGAAGAGCACGGCCTTGCCCTCCATCACCGGCTTGCCGGCTTCGGGTCCGATATTGCCGAGACCCAGGACGGCGGTACCGTTCGTCACGACCGCGACGAGATTGCCCTTCGCGGTGTAGTCGAAGACGAGTTCGGGGTTCTTGTGGATCTCCTTACAAGGCTCGGCCACCCCCGGCGTGTAGGCGAGTGACAGGTCCCGCTGGGTGACAAACGGCTTTGTCGCACGGATTTCGATCTTCCCAGCCGGGTGGGAAGAATGGTAATCAAGGGCTTCTTTCTTCTCGCGCATCGGTGCTTCGTAAGCGAATCTGGACCCCCCCCAGTATGCCGAATCTCGCGGGCTCGGCTATAAGCCTGGACCAATGATTGCCCTAGACCAAGCAATACCCCTTCTCGCAGCAACCCTGTCGACCGTGTTGCCGAGCCACGCGCCGGAGGCCCAGGAACTTTCGAAGCAGGGCGGACAGGTGGTCGCCGTGTTCCAACTCGGGGGTAGCGAGCGCGCGATTTCACGTGACGATGTCGCCCTCAATCTCGCTCGCCGACATCGCAACAGCCAGGGCGGCAAGGAGACGATGGAGCACCTCATCAACGTTCTCCTCGTTGAGGAGGCCGCAAGAAAGACGGGCTTGATGCCGACCAGCGAGGAGGTCCGAGCCAAGATCCGCGGTTACGAGACCGCCCTGCGTCAGAACAAGATGAACCTCGACGAGGTCCTCGCGGGGCAGCGGATGACGCGGTCGCGTTTCACCGAGGAGATGGCCATCTCCATCGCGGCGACGCGCCTGGCGGGCAAGGTCCTGAAGATCTCGCCAAACAAGGTCACGGAAAAGCACACCGCGTTGTGGACCCGCGAAGCCCGCAACAAGGTTCAAGTAGAAACGGATACCAGGAAACTGGCGGCGGGTGTGCTCGCGCGGGTCGGGAAGTTCGGCGAGGTCACGAGCCTCGATGTCGGACGCGTGTTGTTCACCAAGGTGCCCAAGAACACGCTCCGCGAGACCATCAACCGGATGGTGTTCGAGCGTTGCGTGAAGCACGAGGCGGCCCGTCTCGAGATCAGGCTCTCGCCGGCGGACATCAATCTGCAGTACGCGAAGCGCAAGAAGGCCTTCGAGGTCAGCGGTCGAAACCAGGGCATCCCGTACGAGCAATGGCTCGAGGCATTTGGTTCCAACAAGCAAAAGGAGCTCGAGTCCACCGCCCTGCAGACGACCCTGCTTCATGGGAAGCTGGTCGAGAGGCGGTATCCGAGCGAATTCCTCGACCAGCGGCTGGCCAAGAACCGCGATGTGATGCTGCGGCGGCACGGGGCGCGGCGGGCGATCAGCACGATCTTCATCCGCGCGACGACCAAGCCGAACAAGATCCTCCGCCGAAACTTCAAGGCGGCGCTCAAGCACATCCAAGAGATCCGGACGGCCATCGTCGGCAAGAAGAAGCGTTCGTTCACCACGATGGCGAAGATCGCGACGGACGACCCGTCGACGAAACAGAGCGGAGGCAAGCTCGGCTGGCAGCACGGAGACTACATCGACGGTGCCAAGGGTAGGCGGGCACCCGACGAGGTCTTGAAGGCCGCGTTCTCGATGAAGGTCGGCGACGTCTCACAACCCATCAAGACAGATCGCGGATACTACCTCGTCTGGATGTCGGGGATCGAGCCGGAGCCCTCGAAGTCCGTGATCCGCAAGCGGATGCTCAGCGAGATGGCGGACCGCTACAACCGCGAACTCTACAACGCCGTGAAAGTCGAATACAAGATCAAGTGAAGCACACCACGCAAGGCTGGCAGTGGTTGTCGTCGCTCGAGACAGTCGCCGTCGAAGGGAAGTTCTCGAACCGGACCGGTGAGGTCGAGACGCTGTTGGTCGTTCTTAGCGGGACGTTCGACCTGGTCGCCGGCGGTGGTTCGTGGCCGGCGCGCGGGGTACGGTCCTCGCCGTTCGAGGGCAAACCGGTGTCACTGTTCCTCCCGCCCAAGACGGGCTTCGAGCTTCACAATGGCAGCGGCGAGATCCTGTTGGTCTCCGGCGTGCAACCCGAGCAGGAAGAGAAGGTCGGCGAAGCAGTGACGAAGAGGCCTCTCCTGGCGATGGCGGGCAGCGGCAAGGCCTTCGACCCCGCGTCGGGTGAGTGGAAGAATCAGGAGATGTTTCCCTCGTCGTCGCAGGCGTTGCTGCCGCGTCACATCGGCCAGGATGACGCGGACGGCATCGTCATCCGCCACGTGTTTCCGTACGGCTTCAAGGCACTGTGCCTGAGTCTGGACGAGATCGTCCTCGGCGCCGGACGCTCGACCGACGTACCGAAGGAAGTCCCAGACTACCCCACGGAGCTGGCCGTCTACTACGACGCCCCCGGCGGCCTGACGATCGACGGCGCGGATCTTACGGGTACCGGCTGCGCCGACATCACGCCGGACTCGACCTTCACGTCCGGAAGCGCAGACGCCTTCCTCGCCCTCGCCTACGCCGGCGCCAAACTCTGATCTTCCCGACGAGAATCAGCGGGGTTCTCTCGAGATGCAGTACAGGAACTTCGTGCCGCGAAGGAAGAGCTCGCCGCCGGCGAGTGCGATCGAAGCGCTGAAGCCGTCGTCGAGCTGGTTGAAGGCGATGATCTTCGGTTGGCCGTCGCCGTGGCTGATCACGATCGTCGAACCGTCGCGGTCGGTGAAGTAGACGCGACCGGCGGCGCCGACCGGGGACGCGTAGATCTCGAACATCTCGTGGAGTCGGAACGGGCCCTGCGGCTCCTTGCCGGTCTTCGCCTCCACGCGCGTCAACACACCTTGGTAGTGGTTCAGGAAATAAAGCCACTTGCCGTACAGAAGAGGTGACGGGACGTACGGTGTGCGACGCTGGCGTCGCCATACCACCCGGTCCGTAGGGGTGATGTCTCCTTTCGCGCCGTCGAGCTTCACGGCGAACATCGCCTTCTTCTCGTAGCTGCTCGCGATGTAGACCATCCCCTCCGACGACACCGGCGACGCGACGACGTTGCGGGAGAGCCCACCGCACTCCCAGATCACCTTGCCCGTCTTCAGGTCGTAGGCCCGCGCTCGCTTCGTGCCGCTGACGATCAACTGCGGCTTGCCGTCGTGCAGGACGATGATCGGCGTCGCCCAGGACGTGACCTCGTCGCGATTCACCCGCCAACGCACATCGCCCGTCCGCTTGTCGAATGCGACCACGAACGACTGCCCCTCGTGATCCCAATTGACGGCCAGCGTGTCGCCAAACCCGACCGGCGAGCTCCCCTCGCCGTGCCCGTGCTTCACCGCCATGTCGCCGAGGTCCTTCTTCCAGATCAGCTTGCCATCGTGATCCAGGCAGTAGAGTCCCGCCGAACCGAAGGAAGCGAACAGGTGCGTGCTGTCCACCACGGGTGACGCCGAAGCCAGCGTCCCCGACTTGTGCGCGCCCGAGTGCGGCAGTTGCTTGCGCAGCGTCGTCTTCCACAAGAGCTCGCCGTTCTTTCGCGAGTAGGCGAACGCCGCGAACTCCTGGTGCTGCGTAACCGGCGCGTTGTCGTGCGCCCCCGGAGCGTTGTCCGGCACCGGATCCACCCGCTTGCCGAACGGGATCGCCGCGGTGACAAAGACCCGATCGCCCCAGACTACCGGCGTGCCGTGCCCAGCGCCTTCGAGCCGAACCTTCCACCGGAGGTTGTGCGTCTCGCTCCATTGGGTCGGCGGATCAGCCGTCGCGGAAGTGCCGGTGCCGGACGGACCGCGCCACTGCGGCCAGTAGCCCTGCGCCTCGGCGTTCGCATTCACCTGGCACCACGCCGGCACGACGAAAACGACGAGTGCAGCAAGGACGAGGCCGAAGAATCTGAACATGGGAGTACTGTAAGGCGACTCTCGACTCCGTGTCAGGCACAGCAAGGAAACACGATGCGGAAGATCCGCTGCCTCGACCACATCGCCATTCACGTCGATGACGTCCCTACGAACGAGTCGTTCTACCGCAACCTGTTCGACCTACAACCGATCCCGCGCCCCGAGATCGACTTCCCGGGAGCGTGGCTACGCATCGGCGAATTTCGGGAACTCCACCTGATCGGCAAGAACTCGATGCCCGACATCCCTCCGCTCGAGCGACACTTCGCGATGGAGATCGACAGCGCGACCGAGTGGGCCGCGCACCTCACGCAACACGCGATCGAGTTCCAGGGCCCGAGTTCGCGCACCGATGACGCGCTCCCGATCTTTCTCCGCGACCCGGACGGTCACGTCATCGAGCTGCTCGAGCGCGCGCCTCGCTGATGTAGATCTTCTGTCCATCGCGGCCCACCGTCTGCTATCGTTGCGTGCCACTGCACTAGAGATGACCATGCCAAAATCAACACGCCGAGCCTTCGTCCAGAACTCCGCCGCGGCCAGCGCCGCCCTCTACGTCCCCCAACACGCCATCTACTCTGGCGGCAGCGACGAGATCAAGGTCGCCGTGATCGGTTGCGGCGGGCGCGGCAGCGGCGCCGCGAACCAGATCCTGAACACGAAGGGGACGACGAAGCTCGTCGCCGTCGCGGACGCGTTTCCGGACAAGGCGCGCAGCCGCATCAACGCGATCGAGAAGCGCCACGGCGCGAAAGTCGACGTTCCGAAAGATCGGCTCTTCAGCGGTCTCGACGGCTACAAGAAAGCCATCGACTGCGACGTGGACGTGGTCGTGATCGCCACGCCCCCGGCCTTCAAGCCCCAGCAGTTCGAGTATGCGATCAAGCAGGGCAAGCACGTCTTCATGGAGAAACCCGTCGCGAGCGACGTGGTCGGAGTGAAGCGCGTACTCGCGGCCAACAAGATGGCCAAGGCCAAGAACCTCATGGTCGGCATCGGCCTGCAGCGTCGGCACGAGACCCGCTACAAGGAGTGCATCAAGAAGTTGCAGGACGGCGCCATCGGCGACATCAACCTGCTGCGCGTCTACTGGAACGGCGGCGGCATCTGGTACCGCAACCGCACGCCACAGATGTCCGAGATGGAGTTCCAGGTAAACAACTGGTACCATTTCACCTGGGCGTCCGGCGACCAGATTTGTGAACAGCACATCCACAACCTCGACGTCGGCTGCTGGATCAAGGGTGGCTTCCCCGTCGAAGCCAACGGCCAGGGCGGTCGCGGACAGCGCATGGGCGGCGACGCGTCGAAGTCCCAGATCTTCGACCACACATTCGTCGAGTACACCTTCGCGGACGGCTCCAAGATGTACAGCCAGGGCCGCCACCTGAGAGGCGGCTGGAACCAGGTCTCCGAGTTCGCGCACGGGTCGAAGGGCACGAGCAGGATCGGTCACTCGATCATGGCGCAGGGCAAGGAAACCGTCCGGTTCCGCGGCGGCGGCGGGCACCAGCAGGAGCAACACGACCTGATCGAGGCGCTGATGGCTGGCAAGATCTACAACGAAGCCGACTACGGCGCGATGAGCACGTTCACCGCGATCCTCGGTCGCGAAGCCTGCTACTCCGGCAAGCTCATCAAGGCCAAGGACCTGATGGACAAGGGCCGCGACTACTGCCCGGGCATCGACAAGTACACGATGCACACCAATCCTCCGGCGATGCCGGGAGATGACGGCAACTACCCGGTCGCCGTGCCGGGAGTGTACAAGCCCTACGCGTAGTCCGCGCTGGCAGTACACGACGGAAGCGCTGACCCGGCGGGCCAGCGCTTCCTGTTCGTTCAGGAGAACCGACTAGCCGCCGATGGTCAACGCGGCCCCCGCGGACACCGCGACGTTCAGCGCATTCGCGCCGGAGTCGATGACGTAGAACTGCGCGTACGCCATCTGGCCGACGAGCGCCTTGATGTTCGGCACCGACACGTTGAGGCTCCCGTTTCCGGAACCGTTGAGCACGATGCCGACCGGGATGCGGGGATCGACGAGCAGGTCGCAACCTGGCGCGCCGAGACCCGCGAGCGAGAAGGGCAGCGCCCCGCCGGACCATGTCGTGTTGGACGCACCGGCGAGCAGCACTGCGATCGCCCCGGCCTTGCCCTGCGACAACGTGATCGTGAAGGACGAGTTGATCACCGGCAGGCCGACGTTGCCGATCAACGGCACGGCGTTGTTGCTACCGCCGCCAGCGCACTGCACCTTGAACGACGATCGACTGATGATCCCGGACAGCGCCCACGTGGACGTACTCATCGGCGGTCGGCGCCAGTATGCGGCACCCGATGCGCCTGCACTCAGAGTGGAGAGCACGGTCGTCGCCGCGCTGTGATCCACGGACACGTAGAACCGGCCCGCGGGAATGTTGGCGCTCAGCGTCGTGGCGTAGAAGCCAGCAACGGTACCGATCGTCATCGTCCCCGTCGCGAGCGGCGTCGTGGACGGAACGCCGCCGGAATCACCGTAGATCGCAGTCTTGACTGTGACGCTACCCGTACCTGTGCTCCGGCTGTAGAGCTCGAACCCCGTGACCTTGAGCGCGGTGGCCGTGGTCGCGATGTACGCATATTCGTTTGGCGCGGTTCCAGATCCGAGCGATCCGCCAGCCGCGTTGTTCGAAGCGCAGTTGCCGGGCCCCTTGCCGGTTCCCTTGCAACCTGCTCCGAAGACCGTGAACACACCGGGCTTGGTCCCGGAGCCGCCGGCGGCCTTGATCGCCGCTTGCAGGTCCGAACGGTCGATGCGCGTGCCGCTGTTGCATCCGCCAGTGGAAGAGCATCCACCGTGCGTGTGGATACCGATGGCGTTGCCCGTGTTCGCGTGGATGACCACCGAACCGGAGTTGCCGCCGGTCGTGTCGGTCGCGTAGCACAATCGTCCTGAGTTGTTGGTGAGGGGACCGGTGTGCGTCTTCTGCACTTGCGTGAGCGTGCGCACCGACGATGTGCCGTAGCCGGTGATCGTGATGTTCTGACCCGAGGGCGACGTCGGCACGGGGCCGATCTTGTAGAACACGCCGCCGTTGGCCTGCGTCGGGAGCCTGCTGGTGTTGCTGTTCTTGCCGACGAGGCAGACGGCCCAGTCCGCGCCGACACCGCCGGCCAGGCCAGCGAGTTCGGTGTAGGGGTATTGATCGTTCGGCGCGGATCGCACGAGCGCGCCACCGGAGGTCGAGTTCGGGACGTTCAGCTCGAGGATCTTGGTACCCGTGGTCCGGCAGTGACCCGCCGTGATCATCAGGTCGCCAGTGCCGTTCGAGTTCGGCCCGATCAACCAACCGGAGCAACCCCGCCAGAGACGGCCCTGGCGCTTGTCGCTGCTCTTGACGCGATCGTCGGTGGCGCCGCAGATCGTCTCGGGCGCTGCGGGCGCCTTGAACAAACCGCGCGTCACGCGATCGACCGTCACGTGGTTGGCTTCCGTGTTCGGACCAGCCACGAGTTCGAGGAGCACTTCACCGCCATTGAACAGGGCCGACATCATCGCCCAGTCCCCAATGGTGATGCCGTCGTGCCGCTGGACCCCGGCATCCTTCTTCGCTGTCATCCGGAGGAACGAGCCGGTAGGAAGGTTCGTCGCCTCGCCGAAGCGCAGTTGCAACCACGCGGTGCCGGCGATCTTGAAGCGATGCTGGAAGACGACGCGCGAGACATTGGAGGTGTTGTCGATGTAGCTCGAATCCACCTTCGACTCCATGAGAGTGTGGGGCGGAACAACCGGGCCGGACCGGGACTGTGCGAGGCCGAGGCCGCTCAATAGGAGAACGGTGAGCACACCGAAACATGGACTGGCGAGGATTCTTGGATGCATGGATTTACTCGATTGCGGAAGGAATCAGACGGCAGGTAGATCGGCGAGGATACACACTTCCGGTCAGGGACAGGTCAAACTCTGACACACGATCCATGCCCTGATGCCGTCGCCCCCGAAAAACGCGCCGAAGAACATCGAAACCCTCGGTTTCCTACCAAATATCGCCACAGCGGAAGTGACCGCGTCCTCGGGCATCGGCCTCATGCAGTTGATCAAGACCAAGGACACGTGGCAGATCAAGCACATCGTGTGGCAGCCCCACCCGAAACCGGTCGAGACCACCGCGAAGGATCGCCAGGCCATCACCGTCGCCGCGCAAGCCTACGCGACGGCTTTCTACACCACGAAGCCGGAGCTCATCGATACCCACGTCGACAAGAAGCTCGCGACCAACCTCCACAAGA
This sequence comes from uncultured candidatus Brocadiaceae bacterium, assembly GCA_964469555.1. Classification (GTDB taxonomy): domain Bacteria; phylum Planctomycetota; class UBA1135; order UBA1135; family UBA2386; genus CAYYAQ01. The sequence goes on from CAYYAQ010000006.1 coordinate 13,733, forward strand.
ACCGCCCGGCGCCGAAGGACTCACCGAAAGTCGTCGAGATTCTCGACTGCAACGACAACACGGCCTGCGTCAAGCTGACCGGTACGTGGGACTTCGACTTCATGCACCTGATCTGCACGGAGAAGGGCGGGAAGATCCGCCAAGTGATCTGGCAGTCGCACCCGCCGAAGAAGATCGAGAAGAAGTAGCGCTCGCCTCGCGTGGACAATCACGAAACGAAGCAGTGGAACGGACTGAGCTAGCTCAGATCGCTACTTGCCTTCTTTCTTATCCTCCTTCTTGGCTCCGAGCTTGAGCGGCACGGTCACGGACTTCTGGCCGAACGCGATCGTGATGCTGCAGGAACCTGCTTTCGCGCCAGGATTGAGGCTGATGTCGAAGCGGGTGTTCTTCGTCTTCGTCTCCGTCATCGCCATGCGCCAGCGGATCGACTTGGCTTCGGAGTCGCCCTTGTTCTTCAGGTTGAGGATGAAACCGGAACGCTCGTTGACAGTGAAGAACAGGTCGTAGTTGCCAACGGGGATCTCGCGACCGGACGCGGTCGCGACGACCGTGGTCTTGATCGAACCGATCGGGCGATTCTCGGCGCCCTTGTTGAAGCGTTCGTGGCTACCCGTGTTCTTGATGATGCCCCGCCAGGCGCCTTCCCCGAAGTGGATCGCGGTGTACTTCACGGTGAGCGCGCCCGAGTTCTTGAACTGGATCGAACGGGTCACGGTCGGCGCGTCACGGTTGATGCTGCCCTTGACCTGGGCGACAACGGGCACGGCGAGGAGAACGAGGGTGAGGGGAATCGTCTTGTACATTGGGTTGTTGAGGTGTGGGGGATTTAGGGAGGGGCGGCAAGCCTACGGGCGGACGCGCCCGGCGGGCGAGGTGAATCGAGGTCTTTTCGGTCATCCCAGGGGGATTCAAGGGAGGATTCGGGATGGCGAACGGCCGTGCGGAATCGAGCCCGGTGACCGAGGGAGTGAACGCGGTCGCTCCGACGGCCCGAATACCCCGCGATGGACCCGGACAACGAACCGCACCCGCGCTGCTTCTACCGGGACCGCTGCCCTCTCGCTAGCAGGGCGGCCGGGGAAACGTGTGAGCCAGGGCTCGAGGATCCCTGCTCCAGTCCGCGGATGGGGTGTGGCATGATGCCCGCATCGACTCGCCCACCCATTCCCAGGAATCCATGAAACCGTTCCACCTAACAACTCTCGCTCTCTGTGGCAGCCTCTTCCTCTATGTCGCGTGCTCCAAAGCGGTGACCGACATGAAGCCAGACCCGGACGCGGCCATCGGCCCCGCGGACAAGACCGGAGAGAAAGACCCAGTCGTCGACATAAACGCGGGCAAGAACGAAACCCCACCGAGCAAGGCGGCAGGTCAAGAGTCGGCGGACAAGCCGACCTGGATCGTCTACACACTCCCCGATTGAATGCTGTGCAACAAGAACGTGGACATGGTCAATGTCCTCGCGAAGAACAACCCAGGCAAGTTCGAGGTCACCAACCGTCCGGCCAAGGATCACGCGGACGAGCTGAAGAAGCTCGGCATCGCGAGCCACAGCGTCGTCTGCATGCAGGGAGACAAGGTGCTCTGGCAACACGACAAGCACAAGATGTCCCAGGCGGAACTCACCGCCGGGTTGAAGACCGTACTCGCAGCGATCAAGTAGCGACGACCAGCGTCACCTCAAGCCAGCGCGCTCGGGCAGCAGACTCTTCAAGCACGCGTGCGCGCGTTTCGCCATCTCCCGGTGGAACTCGAGCATCGTGTCAGCGGTCGGCAGTTTGCTGCGCCAGGCCTTCAGACGCTTCGCCGTCGCCGCGAAAATTTCGTCTTCCGCGGGATACGTGCGCTCCCAGATGCGCGGCAATCCCTTGGTCTTCAGGTAGCGAGCCGGCGATCGCTTCCTCTCGCTCTTGCGGACGAGGTAGCCGTCCGCGGTCAAGGCGATGGCCGCGTCACACAGCGGGCTGCGCTTTTTGCCGTCGAGTTCCGGGGCGACCACGCCCGTGCGAACCCAGCAGGGCACCGCGACCGAAAAGAGCGGCTCGCCCAGGATCACCCAAAACGTCGTGAGCTCCGGATGCTCCGGCTTGCGCACTCCGTGGAAGACGACCGCGGAGCGAGTGCTCCCTCGCGCGATGCACTTGTTGTTGTCCAACATCCCCAAGGGAGCCTTGCCGATCTTCTGCTCGAGCGGGATCGCGTGGGGCTTGCCGTCTGGACCGGCCAGGTCGCGGCAGAACTGCCGCAGCAAGTACCGGGCGGTGAGGGTCTCCTTGGCTACCGCGGCGTCGCAGATCGAGTTGCCGCGTTCGTAGCGCTGGATGGATCTCGCGCGCGTCGCCTTGTCGTTCGCGGTCATCGCGAAGTTCGACCGCACGATGAATCCCTCCGGCGCGACCTTCGGATCACTCGCGTCAAATCGCTTGTGCTTCAGGGAACTGGTCTCGAACACCGCCGCCGCGCCGCCCGCATCGATCACGCCAAAATTCGCCCGGGTGCGCCGCCCTGACTCTGCCGTGCGCACGAGCACCGCCTCGAAATCGGCGACGCTGCCACACTCTTGGAGCGCGAGCTTCATGAATCCGCCATTGCCCTTCCCAGCTGTCTTGGAACGCGGAAGGTCGGGGGAGACCGAGTTCATGATGCAAAAGCCCTTCTCGTTGACCCCAGCCCAGGCTGATCTGGTCTGGCCGGCGGTCACGAGAGCCAGGTATTTGTACTTCCCGTCCGTGAAGTACACGACCTCGTTATTCTTCGCGTTCGTGTCGCGGGTCTTCCACAAGAGCGGACGCCCGTCCGGGGTCGCCTTGCCGCACGCCACGCCGACCGTGCACTCCTCCGCGGAATCGAGGACTGCCGGCGCGAGCGACTGCGCCACCACTGGCCCAGTCAACACGGCCAGGAAGAGGGGGAAATACCAGCGACAGCTCTGGGTGCCCATGGCATCCACCTTAGCACACAATCCTGATGCAACTTGCAACGACGACGTGCTTGCGGGACGACACGCGCCGCATGCCCCAGCTTCTCGAATTCACGGGGGAACCGATCGCGCTGTGGTCGGGAGCGGCGACGATGGTGGTCATGAGGCTCCTCGCGCTGCGGCTGAACCTGAATCTGCCGGCGACCGACGGGTGATCACTTCTTCGGTTTGAAGAACGGGAAGACCTTCACTCGCTTCGCCCACGCCTCCCACTGAGCGGCCATCGCCGCGGTCCGCTGCGGATGTTCCGCCGCGAGATTCTGCGTCTCGCAGCGGTCCGCGTCCAGATCGTAGAGCTCCCACTCGATTTTGTTCGGCATGCGCTTCGACCAGACTGCCTTGAAGCGACCCTGGCGCAGCGCGCGGGCACCCTGGTGTTCGAAGGCGAGGGACCGCGTCGGCAACGATCGACCGGCGAAGGCTGGCTGCATGTCGATCCCTTCCATCGGCTGGACGTCGTGTTCGCCGCGCTTCGTCGGATAGGCCGCGCCCGTCGCGCCGCACACCGTGGGCATGAGGTCCATAATGTGAATTGGATCGCGAACCCAGCGATCGGGCTTGGCGATGCCCTTGGACCAGTGGGCGATCATCGGCGTGCAGATTCCACCCTCGTGGGTGAAGTGCTTGTACATCCGCAGCGGCGTGTTGCCGAGGTTGGACCACGCACTGCCGTAGGAGTGATAGCTGCCCGGACCTCCCATCGACTTCAGGTCGTCGCCCCCGTGCAGCTTCGTCTTGCCGCGACGTGACGGCCCATCGAATCCGAACGGACCCCATTCGTAGCACGCACCGTTATCGCTCAGGAACAGGATCAGCGTGTTGTCGAGATCGCCGTGCTTCTCGAGGTCATCGAGAATCCGTCCGATCCCCGCGTCGACGTGGTTGACCATCGCCGCGAACACGGCCATGCGCCGCGCGAGATCCTCCCGACGATCCTCAGGGAGTGAGTTCCAGGCGGGATTCTCGCGACCGGGAAATCCGTTCGCAATGTCATCGCGATCCACGGGCACGATCTCACGACCGGAGAGCTTCCAACTGTCGGTCGCGAGTCCGCTCTTCGTCATCCGATCGAAGCGCGCCGCGCGCAACACGTCCCAGCCCTTCCGGTAGGTCTCGACGAATCGATCCACCGATTTCGCCGGCGCCTGCACCGGAAAGTGCGGCGCGGACTCCGCCACGTAGAGGAACCAAGGAACAGGCTTCGCAGCGTCCTTGTTCTTCGTGCGGGCCAGGGCGAGGAAATCCAGCGCGTAGTCGTGGAAAACGTCCGTCGCGTAGAAGGCACCCTTGGGATAATCGCGCGTCGGCCGCCCCTTCGGCAGCCGCTGGTACCGCTTCGGTTGCCACTGGTCCTGCTCGTAGCCCCGCACGAACCCGTAGAACTCATCGAACCCCCGGGCGATCGGTCCGGGCAACTCCATGTGCCACTTGCCGACCATGTAGGTCTGGTATCCAGCGGCCTTCACGACCTCAGCGAGCGTCACGCAGCTTTCGTTCAAGCGACCGAGGTAGGCGGGGCCCCGCTTCTTGTTCGGGCGACGCGTCGCGAAGGATCCGATACCGGTCTGATGCGGATAGAGCCCGGTCATCAGCGAGGCGCGGCTCGGACAACAACGCGCCGAGTTGTAGCACTGGGTGAAACGCAGACCGCCCTTCGCGAGGCGGTCGAGATTCGGCGTCGGAATCTCACCGCCGAAGCTCCCGATGTCCGAGTAGCCGAGGTCGTCGGCCAGGATGAGGAGAACGTTCGGTCGCTGCGCGGGCACGCCCGCGGCGACCGCCGCGATCAGGAGGAGACGAAGCATCCGCGTATTAGAGCGGTCGAGCCGCGTCTACGCGATGAGCTCCGGGCGCAGTAGCGGCAACTTGCGACGGAGTCAGCTCGTTGTGTTACTCCGCCCAGCGGGGCCTGTCTCGCTGGTCGAAGGAGCATCTGGGGTGGCGCGGGCGCTGTCACCAGGCGCCGTCTTGGCCTTTGCAACGAAGACTTGAGATGGCCCGATGAGCAAGCTCTCGAACTTCGACGACCGTCCGGGTTCGTTCCTCAACGACTTGCGCGTTACGTCAGCGGCCGCCTGCTCGTCGACCAGCTGCTTGACGAAGCCCACCATCCCGTGGCTGTGGCACGCCAGCGGACGCTTGCGACGAAGTCTCTTCATGAACCGCGTCCAGAGTCCGTCGCCCGCACTCCGCAACTGAACCGGTGGTCCCTGCGCCAGGTGCTTGTCCAGGTCGAGCTCCTTGCCGTCGGGCCAGTCACTCCAGTAGCCGGCAGGCCAATCTTCGATGACGTACACCCCCCCCGGCTTCAAGTGGTTGTCGAACAGGTGCCAGAACGCAGTCTTCGTCCACTCCCCGATGTGCGAAGCATCGTCGATGATGATGTCGAATCCCTGCGGAGCCCCGGCGTTTGCGACCTGCGAGAGGAATGCGCGGTCCGTCTGGCTGCCCTCGAAAGTGAGAACCCGATCTGCGGGCGTGTGGCTCTCGGGGATCTTGATGTCGACACCGACGATCGTCCCCCGCCGAAAGTAGTCGCGCCACAGCTTCAGCGATCCGCCGCGATGGATGCCGAGCTCGAGCAGCGTCATCTCCTCGTCGACCCACGGCTCGAACATGACGTCGTACCGCGACATGAGCCCGTTGGGGATCTTGTCCGTGTCGTACTGGTCGAGATTCAGTTGCTGACTTCGCATTCCATTGGCGAAACCGTGCTAACGCACGCAGCATACGCCATCGTCATCAGGTTAATCCCTTCCGCCAAATTTGTCCACGAGATGTTTGGCGGCAAGGCCGATCGTCCCACGGCAACCGACCATGCGGACATCGATGCGATTGTCCGGACGCCGTGAGGTGAATCGTCCAGCGCTTGTGGTTTGGCGGCGTGTCGGTGTTGTTGCTCGCGCGCGAGATGCGTCAGCCCGCGCTCGTCATGCTCGGGCTCCAACTCACTTCCGTGAAGCAAGACCTCTCGTGAACTTGATCCGACCCTGTACCCAGGCCGCGATTCGCTGGCGAGCGGCTTCCTCTTCTTCCGGGCACTGGCCGACGACACTTGTCTCTTCACGAGGGTCTTTGACGACGTCGTAGACTTCCATCGTCTTGCGGATCGCGAGGCCGGCCGAGGCTGTGAGGAGGAACGGCGCGGCGATGTTCAGCCGGTTTTTGGTTTGCGCCCTTGGTTCGGGGTCACCCCACACCGGCACGCGGGTTTCTCGAGAACCCCTGCCCAGCCCGGGACGGCGGCGTAGCGGCAAGCGGGGCTGTAGCAACCTCCCATGGCCGGTGCGCGCGGAGGACTCTGAGACCGCCTGTAAAGCGTTCCCCCACGCGCAACTGTTCGCCATCGTGTCCGTCTGCGTAATCCTCACCGCCTCGGCGACCGCACCATGACTCTCACAAAGGCGGAGCCCGCGACGCGGATCTTGATCCTCGTCGGCGCAGCCAGGTTGGATATCGACCTGCGTCCGATTTTTGGTGGGACTCTGAACTGCCGTCTGCTCGTGCGCCCGGACCTCATCCAGCCACACGTGACTGACGCGACCGGCTCGTACGTCTGGGGTCACGCGTTGCCTGCGCCCCACATCGGGATCGCCTGGGCGCAGGTCGCGGAATTGCATGCCAACGGGACCGTGCTCACCTCAAACGGGCTCGAACTCGTCTGCAAGTAGAGTTCCCGCGCGTTCCTTTCGATGACTTGCGAGATTTGCGCAAGGGACGCCGGGACTACTGCCCGGTGCCCCCCCCTGCTACTTCTTCCGCCGGCGGGCGCGGATGTAGTCCTCAGGCCGGAATCGCTTGGCCCCTCGCGTTTTCCACACGGTCTCGTCGGTGTCGTCGTAGAACTTGCGCGTCTTCCAGAACCGCGCCTTCATCTCCTCGAGCTGCACCTGGTGCGTTTTGCTGTCGGCGAGGTTGTTCATCTCCTTCGGGTCCTTCTGAAGGTCGAAGAGCTCCCAGCGACTGGCTTCCTCCGCCTCGTTCCTCGGGCGGTCGAAGTAGAGCAGCTTGAGTTCGTTCGTCCGGATCGCGCTGTGCTTCGCGACGCCGTGCCCGCCGTCGATATAGCGGTAGTAGATCGTGTCTCGCCAGTTCTTCGGCGTGACGCCACCTCCAGTCAAGAGCGGCATCAGGCTGATCCCGTGAACCTTCCAGTTCGTCTTCATTCCCGCTGCTGCGAGAATCGTCGGTGCGTAGTCGATGTTCTGCACCATAGCCGCACAACGCGACCCGGCCTCGACCTTGCCCGGCCAACGGATGATCAGCGGCATGCGCATCGACTCCTCGTAGGCCCAGCGCTTGTCGAACCAACCGTGCTCGCCGAGATAGAAACCCTGATCCGCGCAGTAGACCACGATCGTGTTCTTCGCCAACCCCGTCTTTTCAAGGTGATCGAGCACGCGACCGACGCTTCGATCGACTCCTGCGACGCAACGGAGATAGTTCTTCATGTAGCGCTGGTACTTCCAGCGCACGAGCGCCTTGCCCTTCGGAGGGTTCTCGATGAACTCGGAGTTCTCCGCGGCGAACGCCGCCAGGTATTCGGTGCGCTGCTCGGACGTCAAGCGCCTGAGAACCCTGGTGTCGCTGCCCGTGGGGAACATCATCAAGTCGGACGCCATGCGCATGTGACCGTCGATGCCCATCTTGTGGTTCGACGCGGCGACGCGGGAAGAATAGTCGTCGAACAGCGACGCCGGCTCCGGAAGCTTCGTGTCACGGTAGAGCTTGAGGTCACGCAAACTCGGCTTCCAGTTGCGGTGCGGAGCCTTGTGCTGCAGCATCAGCATGAACGGCTTCGACTTGTCGCGACGCTTCAGCCAGTCGAGCGCCAGATCCGTGACGACCTCGGTCGAGTGTCCTTGGATCCGCCGCTGGCCCTTCGCCGTGAACAGATCGGGGTTGTAGTAGCTGCCCTGACCACTGAACACCGCCCACTCGTCGAAGCCCGACGGTTTGGTCTTCATGTGCCACTTGCCGAACACTGCTGTCGTGTATCCGTTCTCGTGGAGCGCCTTCGGCCAGGTCGGGCGGCGCGGGTCGAGCGCGCCGCCGAGGTGGACGATGCCGTTCTTGTGACTGTGCAGACCGGTCATGACCGTGCCGCGTGACGGCGTGCAGATGCTGTTTCCACAAAAGCTGTTCTCGAACAACATCCCTTGCTTCGCCAGACGATCCAGGCTGGGGGTCGGCGGCAAATCGAGTCCGTAGCGATACGCGGAGATCGCCTGGGTGGTCAGATCGTCACTGAACATGAACACGATGTTCGGACGATCCTGCGCCGCGATCGCCCTGGGAACGAGAGAGGCGGCGACGCAGAGTAGTGAGCCGAGAGAATGAGTTCGCGGGATTCGCATGGCAGTCTTTGTCCTGGAGGGGCTGTCGGCCCAGTGTCCACCGTGGACAAGAGCGAATCAATACAGGCTGGACCCTACTTCTTGATCCTCAGGCGCACGGCGTTGCTCGCCATGTGGATAGAAACACGAGCGAGACCGGGAGGAACGCTGCAAGGTTCGTGGTGGGCGCGCCGCATTGTGCCAACAAAGCCCCGCGCCTGCGTCGCCAACTCTACACGCCGGCTTTCGCCACCGATTCTCGTATCTTCCGCAGGCCAGTCCTTGCCACTCCGAGAACCTGCGACAGTCAGGTAAGCACACGGACCACCACAGCTTCACCTCGCGATGACCACTCCGGAGCGACCACCCACGAAACCCGGGCCCAAGGTGCTGACGCGGCGCCGCCGCGCGCTGCGGTGGTTCATCCGGAGCGTCCTCGGCATCCTGGGGTTCGCGGCGCTCTACTTCCTGGCGGTCTGGATCTCGGGTTGATACCAGTCAACAGCGACTACGTGCAGGCCGACGAGGGGATCGAAATCTGGGTATGGGATCACGGCGTGCACACGAACTTCGTGCTGCCCGTGAAGA
>CAYYAQ010000006.1:22739-70925 GCA_964469555.1 uncultured candidatus Brocadiaceae bacterium
AACGACCTTGTCGGAGGGCGCCGATTCGCTTCGGACAGGGTTCTCGATAGAGGCTACGCGCTGAGTCACCGACCGACGCGCAGCCGCATCGCTTCGGTCAAACCGATCTTGATGCCGTTCGTCGCGCCCGGCGTGAGCAGCGCGCCCTGGAGGTAGAAGAGCGAACCGATGAGGTTCGCGTCGTTCGGGATCGGCAGCGGCAAGGCTGCGGGGGTTCCGCTCCAGCTCGGACCGCCGGCGATGATCACCGTGGGATGCAGGAGGAACGCGCCGGGAATGCTCGCGGAGCGCATGCCGGATCCCGGCAACGCAACACCGCACGGGAACGCGGGCGGCGTGTTCACTCCGGCGGCGAGCAGCGTCGACGCGACGGGCGCTTGCGTCCCGATCGGATTGTGGAAGCCGAGAGTGAAGGTCGAACCGATCGACGGCAATCCGCTGACGAGCAGGATGCTGCCGCTTGGGTTGTCACCACATCCGAAGATCTCCGCCTGCCCACACCCGCCAACGAAGGTCTGCTTCGTGTTCCTGCTGCCGCGGGTGTTCGCGGCGGGAGCGTTCCAGGTGAAGTTCACGCCGATCATGCCGGAGCCGCCGAGTTGCAGCGAATGCCCGACCGGAGTCGAACTCGATTCGCTCACGCCGACGTCCTTCGAACGCAGGCCCTTCGCGACTCCGTCCACCGCCGTCATCGTCCCTTCGTAACTCAGGAACTGGATCACGCGATCCTCCGAATCGACCAGTGCGATCGCGTCACTCGGACCGTTTTGCAGGTTCGTCAGGGGGAACGCGACAGTGCCGATGCAACCCGTCGTCGCGGTGATCGTGCCGGCGAGGGCAAGCGTGTCGTAGAAGCGGCCACCGTTGCCGTTGTAGGCGATCACGCGCCAACCGCTCAGGTCCAGACCGACGGGCCCGGCGATCTCCACCATCTCGTTCTGGTCCGTGCCGGAGTTGTCGTAATGGAACTCGTTGATCCACGCGTGGCGCGCGTCGCGGACCTTCCCGCCCCCCCAGAGGCGCGCGACCCACTCCGGATGATCGATGAAGGGATTGCGGTTGCCCTGCGCCGCGTAGACCGCGTCGTTGCGGCGGCACTCCCTTGCGTCCGGCGGGTCGAGCCGATGCCACTCGAGCAGGACGTCGAGAAGTCCCATGTACGCCACCGAGAGGTTCGTCGAACTCTGTGAAGCGATGATACGGCTGACGTCGTTCGTCACGATCAGGTCCGGTTCTGCGGCACCACCCCTGTTGCGCGAACCGTCGTAGCGCACGTCGAAGTAGAGTAGCGCCCGCGCCACGTCTCCACGACGTTCGCTCCACACTTCCCAGCCGCCGGAGACACCGGTGCCGGTCGCCCAGTTCGACTTGCCGGGGTAGACGCCTGAGCCGCCGCCGACGGTGGTCCACTCCTTCGCCGTGCGGGACAGCGTGCGGAGTATCTTGTTCCCGCGCGCGCCGTTGTACGAGATGCTGGAGAGGAACAGTCCGTGGCAGTCCGACTCCGGGTAGTTCGTGCCGCCCGACCTCGGGAAACCGAGCGACTTCGGCCAGGCGTGTTCGCGGTCGTAGTTCGAATTGCCCTTCCCGACCTTCGTGTAGCTCGCGTTGCGGTAGACGTCGAGGATGCGACGGCTGTCGCCTGGATCTTGATCGGCGCGCTCGAGAACAGCCCAGGTACCCGTCCACGACACGCGCGCGTGGTTCTCGATCCGTGCGTGCAGCGTGCGCCGCAGGGCACTCGCCGAACTCGTGTCGACGGTCGCGTAGTATCCACTGGGCGCCGAGCATTGCGCGCGGGTGGGCGCAGCGAGAGTACACAGCGCGAGGGCGAGGAGGATGGTGCGACCGGCGAGCATGTGCCCAGGTTAGCCGCGCTGCCCGGGCCTGCAATCCATCGCGCCGAAACACCGACTCGCGCACCCGCTCACGGACACGTCTCCGAGGATCGCGGACGGGAATCGAATCGGCTCGCATGCAAGGAATTTCATCTTTGGGGGACTTGTGACGCGCGGGGTTCACCAACATCTCGTAGCGTCGGACAACTCCGCACTGCGCCATCCATGAGAATCCCATACCTCGTTGTTCTCTCGCCGCTCGCCCTCACCTGTCTTCTCCCGGCGCAAGCACCGGGCGAAAGCCAGGAGTCCCAGCGGCGCCTCGAGTGGTTCGCCACGCACCAGAAGATGGCGACGTCTTCCCCCCACGCCGCAAGGGCGTGGCAGTTCGTGGGCCCGGTGCGCATGCGCGGTCGTCTCACGGACATCGAGGCGCATCCGTCCGTTCCGAAGACGATTCTCATCGCCTCCGCCTCCGGTGGCGTGTTCAAGACCACCGACGAAGGGAAGACCTGGAAAGCCGTGTTCACGGATCAGGCCACCGCGTCGATCGGCGACCTGGCGATCGCGTCGTCGGACCCGAAGCAGGTGTGGGTCGGGACGGGCGAAGCCAACATCCTGCGGAGCTCGATGGCCGGGACCGGGATCTACAAGTCGACGGACGGCGGGGACACGTTCACGCACGCCGGTCTCGGTGACACACAACACATCTCGCGCATCGTCGTTCATCCCACGGACCCGAACATCGTGTACGCCGCGTCGGCGGGTCACGAGTACACCCACGACAAGTCCCGCGGCATCTACAAGACGATCGACGGCGGCAAGACCTGGCGGCATGTCTACTTCGAGAACGTGAAGACCGGCGTCATCGACCTGGCGATCGATCCCGAGCAACCGGACATCCTCTACGCGACCACTGCCGAGCGCCTGCGCTACCGCTGGAACGACCCGCGGCCTGGCCCTCAGGCGGGCCTCATTCAGAGCACGGACGGCGGCGAGACCTGGTGGAGGCCGGTCGGCGGTGACCTGCCCGATTTCACCGCGGGGGAGTACGAGCGCATCGGCATCGACATCTGCCGCGGGAATCCGAAGACTCTCTACCTCGCCTTGCATCGCGCGAAGGGGCGCCGGCGCGGCGCCGAGGTCTTCCGCAGTAACGACCGGGGCAAGTCGTGGAAAATGGTCGACGGAAGGAACGGCGTCCGCCGCGTGTTCCCGACCTTCGGTTGGTTCTTCGGACAGGTGCGCGTCGATCCGAACGATGCGGACACGGTCTTCGTCCTGGGCCAGTCGTTCGTGGGGACGAAGGACGGCGGCAAGACGTGGCGGAGACTCCGGGGCACGCACGTCGACTTCCACGCGATGTGGATCAACCCCAAGGACTCGAAACACGTGCTCGTCGGAAACGACGGCGGGCTGATGATCTCCCACGACGGTTTCGAGAGCTACGACGCGCCGCGCAACATCCCGATGGCTCAGTGCTACAACTGCGGCGTCAGCCAGAAGAAGGGCAAGTTCTACATCTATTGCTCGGTGCAGGACCACGGCGCGTGGCGCGGAGCCGTCGATGTGACGAAGGGTCGCGACAAGATCGAGCGCCAGCAATGGTCCAGCGCGGCGGGGGATGAGGCTGGACGGCACGCCGTCGATCCGAAGAACCCGGGCGTCGTGTATTCGCTGCGTCGCTACGGAGGTGGGCCCAGTCGCACGGACTACGGCGAGAGTTCCGCGGAAGACGCGGGATCGGGCCAGCGACGCCGACGCGGTCGTGGACAAAGCGTCGCGCCACGGTTTCCTCCCGGGGAGCGGAAACGCGCGCAGTGGGTTTCGCCGCTGATCATCTCCGCGCACAGCAACGAGCGCCTTCTCTACGGCGCCCAGTTCGTATTCCTGACCGACGACGGCGGCAAGGAATGGAAGAAGATCAGCCCCGACCTCACGAACTTCCATCCCGACCGGCAGGGCAACATCGCCCACGCGATCGTGTTCTGCATCGCCGAGTCGCCCGTGGAGAAGGGCGTGATCTACGCCGGGACCGACGACGGCAACATCCAGGTCACGCGCGACGAAGGCAAGACCTGGAAGAACGTCAACAAGGGCATTCCCGAGGGTCGCTGCATCTCCAGCCTGTGCGCTTCGGCATTCGACAAGGGCACCGTGTTCGCGACCGTCAGCGGCAAGCGCCATGACGACTTCGGCTGCTACATCTTCAAGTCGACGGACTACGGAGAGACGTGGAAGTCGATCGCAGCAAGCATCCCCGGCAGCAGCGCCAACGTCATCAAGCAGGACCCGAAGAAGGAGGGTCTGCTCTTCGTCGGCACCGACCGTGGTGTCTACGTGACGACAAACGGCGGGGCAGAGTGGCACGTGCTCGGCAAGAGTCTGCCTACCGTCTACGTGCACGACCTCGTGATCCAGACGAAGGAGGACTTCCTCGTCATCGCCACGCATGGCAGGGGTTGCTACGTCATCGACGTGCGCGACCTGCGCCAGTAGCCGTCAGTCAACGTGCACGCGGTAGCTAAGAGAGAGAGACTTCGCTGCGTCCATCAAGAAGGCGCATCCGAGGTCCGGCGCGCTCTCACAGAGGCCCGCGAACGCCGCGAACGTGAGGCGGTGGACGGTCGATGAAGCACGAACGGAGACGGTCGCCGAGCGCGCCCCCTCGTCGAGAAAACTCTGTTCGCCGAGAACCGCGATGGGATTGACTTTCGCGAGGGCGATTTCCTCACCGGCCGTTTCCGATGCGACACTGATCTCGAGTTCACCCTCGGTGAGGATGTGGATGTCGCGATCGTCTCGGTCGAACTGTTTGATCAGGACGGTCCCCGGCTCGACCTCGATCTTCTCCGTGTAAGCGAGGAAGCGCTCCCACTCGATTCCGTTCTCGTTGACGATCAACTCGATGAGGGCGGCCATGTCGACCTCGCCCAGGTAGTAGGCACTCTTCTCTGTGTCTGCGGCTGGGTGGCTCATGACCGAACGATCTTGATTACGACCGCCCCGAAGACCTCACTTTCGCGGCAACTTCTTTTCGATTCGGTAGAGGTGCGTCTTCGTGCGGAGGATCAGCGCACTCCCGACCGTCGCGGGCGAAGCCATGAAACCGGCGTCGAGCGTCGCCTCCTGCGCGGACTCGAACTTCATACCCGGCCTGAACATCACGGTCGTGCCCTCCTGTGAGCAGGCGAAGATGCGCCCGTCCGCGTAGAGCAACGACGCCGAGTACTCGCCGCCGATGCGCTCGAACCAGACTTCCTTGCCCGTCTTTGCTTCGACGCAGCTCGCAATCCCCCCGTCGTTCACCATGTAGATGTGATCACCGATGAGCAGCGGCGACGGCTTCTTCGGCACGCGCCGCCGCAGCAGCCACTTCACATGGCTCCTGGTCACGTCGCCCTTGCCCGTCGGGTCGACCGCCAGAAGCTGCGGGCGCGAGAACCCGGTGTTGATGAACACGAGCCCGTGCCCGAACACGGTGCGCGAAGCGCTCGAGTGGTTGCCGTAGCGAACCGACCAGATCTCCTTGCCAGTTCTGGGGTCGTAGGCAAACGCGGCCTTGGCGCCAGGGCTGATCAACTGTGGCTTGCCGTTCACTTCGATCACGATCGGGGTCGCGTACGACTTGCGGAAGTCGCCGCCGCCCTTCGGCTTGCCAGTCTTCTTGTCGATATCGCCGTAGTTCGTCGAACGATCCGTGCGCCACTTCGTCTTCCCGGTCGCCTTCTCGAGTGCGATCACGAACTGATGATCTGCTCCGTCCATCGTGAGGATCAGCAGGTCCTCGAAGACGACCGGCGAGGACCCCGCACCGCGGAAATGATCACAGACGAGGTCGCTGCGTTTCCACTCGACCTTCCTGGTCTTTCGGTCGAGACACGCCGTGCCCGGAGAGCCGAATGAAACGTACACGTGATCCCCGTCGATCACCGGCGAAGGCGAGGCGTAGGAGTTGAACGAGTGCGCGAACTGCGGCTTCGCGATCTGAAACAGGCGCTCGTCCATCACGATCTCTCCGGACTCCTGATCCAGGCACAGGACGATCAGGTCGTTGCCCTTCTTGGTCGCGGTCGTCAACCAGATCTTCCCATCGGCGATCACCGGCGACGACCAGGCGCGACCGCGGATCTTCGTCTTCCAGGTGACGTTCTTCTCCTCGCTCCAGGTCGACGGCAGCCCCACAGCGTCACTGTGCCCATCGCCGCGCGGCCCGCGGTAGTCCGGCCAGGTGTCATTCTCGATCACAGCAACGTTCAGAGCTGCGAACGAGGAGCCGACGGCGCCGATGACCAGGCAGCTCACGGCCACGAGAGTGCGCTTCATCCTCATGTCGCCATTCTCCGTCCGACCGGCGAGACTCTGACTATCAAAACCGCGTACGCGCCGAATTTGAGGAACGCGTCAGGGCAGCACGACGACTTCCGCGCCGTCGCGATCACCCAGCGCCAGCTTCGTCCCAGGATCGGTGAACGCGCTCGCGAGGAAACCAAACGCGATGCGGTTGCCGGCGCCGGGAATCTCCGCCGAACTCATGATACGACCGACCGGGTCGCCTTCGTCGAGTTCGATGAGCATCGTGTCGGTCTCGATGGCGCCCACTCCGGCGATGCCGAGCTTGCGTAACGAGCGGTTCGTGTGACCGTACGTGTGGATGCGCGCCACGATCTCCTGGCCCGTGTAGCAGCCCTTCGTCAACGAGATGTGGTCGTCGATCGGCAACTCCAGGGCGATGGTGTTCGCCTCCGAATCCTTCCCGATCCACGGTTCGCCCGTCGCGATGCGCAGCACATCGGCGACCGCGGGGTCGAGGGACGGGTGGCTTTCCGGGTTTGCCGTGCCGCCCGCGAGGAACTCCGCGGGCGCGTGGATTCGCATCCTGCGAACTCCACCGCGCCCGAACGCGAGCATGATCTCGGTGCCGGCTGGATCGGTGCTCACAGACCCTCGGGCGTCGCCGACCTGCACGACCTCGGCGCATTCCACATCGAGAAGCGAAACCGTCAACTGCTCCGAAAAATGGTACCGCTCCAGCATCTCGGCCAGGGATGGCGCGGTGTCGATCTGGGTCGAAAGCCAGACGGTCTCCCCCTGCACGGTGGCGTCACAAAGCGCCAGCAATCGACCCTTTCCGTTGAGGAATGCCGCCGGTCGGACCTCGCCATCCACCATCCCGGAGATGTCCTGGCTGCACATCCGCTGCAAGAAATCCCGCGAATCGGGCCCGGACACCCGGATCAGCGCGTACGGGGCGGGGTGACGGAATACCGGATCAGGGCCGATCAGTTGGCTGGGGAGATCGTCGTAAGTCACTTGCTATGGGAGTTTGCCGGGAAGACCCGGGCCTGGTGAAATACCGCACCGAATTAGTGCATTTTACTCCGATAGAGTTGAAAGAGCACCAGAATAGAGCCACTTTGGCCATACTGATCGCGTCCCCAGGATGGTGGCCCGAAGACGCCCGATGATCAAGCTCTCGAAGAAAGCTGACTACGCCGTGCTGGTGATGGCCTCGCTGGCCCACCGCCAGCTCAAACATCGCGACGAACAGACGTCGGATGGCGCTGCAGCACTCCCGGTTCCTCCGGCGAGCGCCCACGACATCGCCGACGAAAGCGGCGTATCACGAGCCCTTGTAGCCAACATCCTCAAGGCCCTCACCCGCGCAGATCTCCTCGAATCTGTGCGCGGCGCCAGCGGCGGATACCGCATCACCAAGCCGTTGGACGACATCAACCTGGCCCAGATCATCACGGCGCTCGAAGGTCCGATCCGGATCGTCGACTGCGCTTCTCTTTCAGAGCACCGGAGTCCCAACGTCGCCGCGCACGACTGCAGCCTCTCCGATCATTGCCCCTCCCGCAGCGCCATGCACGTGGTCCAGAACCGCATCGCGCGGCTCATGGAGGACATTCACCTTCCTGAACTTCTGCAATTCGATTACCGGAGCGCGCCAACCCTTCGCCCATGACCGTCAAGCTCCCGATCTACATGGACAACAGTGCGACGACGCCGTGTGACCCACGCGTCCTCGAGAAAATGTTGCCCTACTTCACCGAGACGTTCGGCAACGCCGCGAGCCGAAACCACAGCTTTGGCTGGGCCGCGGAGAGCGCTATCGACGTCGCACGGGAGCAGGTCGCCGCGCTGCTTTCGGCCAACCCCAAGGAGATCGTCTGGACCAGCGGATCGACCGAGGCGAACAACCTCGCGATCAAGGGCGTGGCGGAGATGTACCGCGCCAAGGGCAACCACATCATCTCCTGCGTCACCGAGCACAAGGCGGTCATCGATCCGCTGAAGCATCTCGAGTCCGATGGTTACGAGGTCACCTTCCTCGGAGTCGACGGTCAGGGCAACATCGACCTCGCCAAGCTCGAAGCCACGATCACGGACAAGACGATCCTGATCTCGCTGATGGCAGCGAACAACGAGTCCGGCACGCGACACGACATCGATGCGATCGGCAAGCTCGCCAAGGCGAAGAGCGTCCTCTTCCACTGTGACGCGACCCAAGCCGCTGGCAAGATCCCACTCGACGTCGAAGCGATCGGTGTCGACCTCCTGTCACTTTCCGCGCACAAGTTCTACGGCCCCAAGGGCGTCGGCTGTCTCTACGTCCGCCGCCGCAAGCCGCGCGTGCGCCTGACCGCGCTCCTCGACGGCGGTGGCCACGAGCGCGGCATGCGCTCTGGCACGCTGAACGTCACCGGCGTGGTCGGGATGGGCGAGGCCGCGAGGCTGTGCATGGAAGAAATGCCGACCGAAATTCCGCGCCTGACCGCGCTGCGCGATCGGCTCGAGGCCCGCGTCCGCGCACGGATCGACGATGTCGTCCTGAACGGCAACCCAGACTTCCGACTCCCCCACCTCAGCAACCTGTCCTTCTCCTACGTGGAAGGCGAATCGTTGATCATGGGCGTGCCCGACATCGCGGTATCGTCCGGGTCCGCTTGCACATCCGCCAGCCTGGAGCCGAGCTACGTGCTGAAATCACACGGGCTCGACGACGAGTTGGCTCACAGTTCAATGCGTTTCTCCCTCGGTCGCTCCAACACGGAAACTGAGGTCGACTTCGTCGTCGAAAAAGTATGCGCAGAAGTTGAGCGGCTGCGCGAGATGTCCCCGCTCTGGGAGATGGTGCAAGAAGGCGTCGATCTCTCCAAGGTCAAATGGACCACCCACTAGCTACAGATTCATTCCGTCATGGCATACAGCGACAAAGTTATCGAACACTACAACAATCCGCGCAACGTCGGATCCCTCGACAAGGAATCCAAGAACGTCGGCACGGGCATCGTCGGCGCACCGGAGTGCGGTGACGTGATGAAGCTCCAGATCGAAGTCGACGCAGACGGCAAGATCAGCGACGCGAAGTTCAAGACCTACGGTTGCGGCTCGGCGATCGCCTCGTCCTCCCTGGCCACCGAGTGGCTCAAGGGAACGAGCATCGACGAGGCAGCCGAGATCAAGAACACGCAGATCGTCGAAGAGCTGTCCCTTCCGCCGGTAAAGATCCACTGTTCGGTCCTCGCGGAGGACGCGATCAAGGCGGCCATCGACGACTACAAGAACAAACAAGACCCGAGCGACTGAGATGAGCAAAGACAAACCGAACGCCCCGATCGAAACAAGCACCGGGGATGCGCCCCCCGAGAAGGCCAAGAAGACAGTCCTCTCGATCACCGAGCGGGCCGCGAAGGAAGTCATGCACGTAATCGAGGAGAACAAGTTCTCCGCGGACACCTATGTGCGCATCGGCGCCAAGGGCGGTGGCTGTTCGGGCCTGACCTACGTCCTCGACTTCGACGAAAACGGCCCCACCGAATTCGACATCACGATCGAACAGCACGGTGTCCGCCTGATCATCGACAAGAAGAGTTCGTTCTTCATGATGGGAACCGAACTCGACTTCAACGACGGTCTCCTCGACCGCGGCTTCGTCTTCAAGAACCCCGAGGCGACCGGCTCGTGCGGATGCGGCACGTCTTTCTCCGTCTGAGCGCCTTCTCATCCATGCGGCAACGCGCGCTCGACGCGACATGACGAATCCGTTCGAAGTCCTCGGCCTCGACCCGCGGGTCCAGATCTCCGAAGAGCAGATCGAGACACGCTACCTGGCGCTGTCACGGGAGCACCATCCCGACTTCAACCCCGGCACGTCCTCCGCAGAGCAGGTCGCGATCTTGCAGAAGTCCGCCGAGATCAACGACGCCTACCGCACGCTGTGCGACCCGTGGCGACGCGCGGAGGCACTGATTCGTATTCACGAGGCCGCAGCCATCGAAGAGACCAAGACCCTCTGCCCGATGTTTCTGCTGGAAGCCATGGAAGTTCACGAGTCGGCGCAGGAGTATCCCACCGACAAGCTCCCCGCACTCGAAAGACAGGTCGTAGCCAAGGTCGACGAGTACTTCGCCGATGTCGCGGACCACATCGAGTCGAACGAGATCCGGGAGGCCGCGACGCTGCTTCACCAATCGAACTACTACCGCAAGGCTCTCGCCGACCTCCGCAACCGCATGGACGCAAAGCAGTGACCGACACCTCGACCGACACCGTGGAGGACATCGTCCTGGGCATCGACCTGGGCACCACGAACAGCCTCACCGCCGTGCTGGGCAAGGGCGGCCCACGGGTGCTGCGCGATCGCGACGGCGACCCGATCGTGCCGTCAGTCGTCACGATCATGGCGGACGGCACCTTCTTGGTTGGCAAGGCCGCCCGCGATCGCGCCCTCGAACTGCCCGAGCGCACGATCTACTCGATCAAGCGGCTAGTCGGACGCGCCGGCGAAGAGGTCGATGCGGAATCGAAGAGACTCGCCTACACCATTCGCCAGGGGGACCGCGGTCTCGCCCGAGTGGTCGTCGACGGCAAGGAGTACTCTCCCGAAGAGATCTCCGCGGAGATCCTCAAGAAGGTGAAGACCACGGCGGAGGCAGCGCTGTCCGCCGAGATCCGACGGGTAGTGATCACCGTGCCCGCCTACTTCGACGACGCGCAACGCCAGGCGACCCGTGACGCCGCGCAGCTCGCCGGACTCGAATGCCTGCGCATCCTCAACGAACCCACCGCTGCGTCGCTCGCCTACGGAGTCGACGGCAGCAAGGACGGGCACGTGCTCGTCTACGATCTCGGCGGCGGCACGTTCGACGTCTCGATCCTGAAGATCAAGGACGGGATTTTCTCCGTGAAGTCCACCGCCGGCAACACGCACCTCGGCGGTGACGACTTCGACAATCTCCTCGGGGAACGTATCCTCGACGTGCTGCGCGCCGCGGGAACGAACCTCGAGACCTTGACGCCGTACGCGTGCCAGGCGATCCGGCGCAGCGCGGAGGGGTTGAAGATCCAGTTGTCGTCCGCGGAACAGGCGAGCCTGGAGATCGATCTGGGAACCGCGAGCACGCAGAAGATCACCGTCACACGCGACGACTTCGAGGAGATGATCACCCCTTTCGTGACGGAGACGATCGACTGTTGTGCGCGCGCGCTCCGCGACGCGGGACTGACCGTCGAGCAGATGGACGACGTGGTGCTCGTCGGTGGATCGACGCGCGTGCCGCTGGTCCGCTCGAGGCTCGCCGAGTTCGCCGGATGTGACCCCCACACGCAGCTCGACCCCGACCTCGCCGTGGGCATGGGCGCGGCGATCCAGGCGGGAGTGCTCGCGAGCGACGACCGCTCCGTCCTGCTGCTGGATGTCGTGCCGCTCTGCCTCGGCATCGAGACGATGGGCGGCGTCATCAGCAAGCTCATCATGCGCAACGCGACGATCCCCACGGCAGTGACGGAAGAGTTCTCGACGCAGGTCGAGAACCAGACCGCCGTCGACATCAACATCTACCAGGGCGAACGCGAGAAGATCGAGGACTGCCGGATGCTCGGCGCGTTCAAGCTGCGCGGCATCCCGCCGATGCCAGCTGGGCTGCCGCGGATCGCAGTCACGTTCCTGGTAGACGCAGACGGCGTCCTGAAGGTCATCGCAAAAGAACAGCGAACCGGCGCCGAGTCATCGGTGCATGTCGTCCCGTCGTTCGGACTCAGCCGCGAAGAAGTGCGGCAAATGATGATCGATTCGATCGAGAATGCCGAGGAAGACATGGCGGCGCGTGAAGCGATCGACCTCCGCAACAAGGCGGAAGCGATCGTGAAGGGCACGCGCAAGGCCCTCCAACTCTCGGACCTCCCGCCGGACCAGACCTTCTCCATCAAGCGCGCCGTCAAGAAGCTCGACGAACTGCTCGAAGACGGCGCAGAAACCGCGGACATTCACGAAGCGACGGAAGAACTCTCCCACCTGACTGCACAGATTGCAGACGACGTGATCAGCTCGGCGGTGCGCAAGTCCCTCACTGGAGACCAAGGCTCATGACCGAACCGATTCGCGTGCACTTCACGATCCAGAACCGCACGGTCGAGGCAGCTATCGGCGATTCGATTCTCGAGCTCGCCGAGCAAAACGAGATCGACCTCGATCACGCGTGCGGCGGCGTGCGTGCGTGCTCGACCTGTCATATAAAGATCGTCAGCGGCGGCGAGTGCTTCAGCGAGGCTTCGGAGGACGAAGAGGACCAGCTCGACAACGCGCGGAACCTGGACCTGACGAGCCGTCTCGGATGCCAGGCGCGCATCGAGCGCGCGCCGGACGCCGGCGCAATCGAGGTGGAGATCCCCGCGTGGAACGTCAACCTCGGGCAGGAAGGACACTAGCCCGGTCGGATTCGCGCCGCGGAGGCCAGCATGCGGAGGGCATGGAAACCCTCACCGCAGCTCTCGTCCGCACCGCCACTGTCAGCGCGCAGCGCGCAGACGTCTGGCCGCCCTCGGACTCCAGGCTCCTGAAGCTGCACGCCGATCTCAGCCCGAAGAAGAAGGGCAAGTGGGAGCATATCCCCTGGTCCGTCGACCTCCTCGCGGCCCGCCGTCGCGCGGTCAAGGAGAAGAAACCGCTCTTCATGTGGTCGAGGACAAGCGCTACGCCCACACGCCTCCCGAGGGCGGGTCGTCGTAGACGTCTACGCGAAGGTGCTCCATGCGACGCTCAAGGCGAAGGAGACCCGCTGGAACCGCATCCAACGCACATCCATCGGTCGGGACCACCTCTGGATCACGAAGACCGAGGTCGCCGCGCTCTGCCGCGGCGAGTGGCCGACCTCCCTCACGAACCGGATCGTGCGGTTCCACCTCATCGACAACACGCGGGGGAAGCCCCCGCTGTGGCAAGCGAGCGAAGTTGCGACCGAACCCTGGAGTTTCGAGCCGCGGCAGGGCTTCAAACGGGTCACGGGAGTCGCGCGAGCGAACGCCGACGACAACAAGCGCGGCCACCGCCTAGGCCTCACCAGACGAGTGGTGACGAGCAAGGACACGGTGACCAGGTTCGATCTCGTCGCCCTGGGTGGATATTGGGGCGGCGACAGATGGTCGAGCGACGACCTGCCGGAAGGCGAATTCACCTTCGCGGCCGCGTTCCGCATCGCCGCCGACGACGAAGCCGCGAAGGCCCCCCGCAGGGCTCGCGCTATCTCCGTGGCTACCTGCGAACGAAGGAGTTCAGAACTTATCCACGGATCTCCCCACCCATCCCCACCCCAGCGAGATTTGCCCTTCGACGCACGGTTTCCGTCGCGTGGAATCCAATCGAGCCCGGCGCTAGAATCAGTCTCCAACAAGGGAATCCCGGTCAGGAATTCGATGACAGTGACGCAACAAGACACGCAGAGAATCACGGCAAACACGATCCGCGGACTTGCGATGGACGCCATCCAGAAAGCCAACTCGGGACACCCCGGTATGCCGATGGGCATGGCTGACGTCGCGACCGTCCTCTGGCTGCGGCACCTGCGCTACAGCCTGAAGGACCCACACTGGCCCGGACGCGACCGGTTCGTGTTGTCTTGTGGCCACGGCTCGATGCTGCAATACGCCTTGCTCCACCTCGCCGGATTCCCGGTATCGCTCGA
Source organism: uncultured candidatus Brocadiaceae bacterium (assembly GCA_964469555.1). GTDB lineage: Bacteria > Planctomycetota > UBA1135 > UBA1135 > UBA2386 > CAYYAQ01. The sequence continues at coordinate 36,547 of CAYYAQ010000006.1, forward strand.
CGACCTCAAGCAGTTCCGCCAGCTGCACAGCTTGACCCCCGGTCACCCGGAAGTCGGCCATACGATCGGCGTCGAGATCACGACGGGCCCGCTCGGTTCGGGTTTCGGCGGCGGCGTGGGCATGGCACTCGGCGCAAAGATGGAGGCGGCCCGCTTCCAGAACCCCCACTACGAAACCCGCGTCGTCGGCATCGTGTCGGACGGCGACCTGATGGAAGGCGTCTCGAACGAAGCCGCGTCCATCGCCGGTCACCTCGCGCTCTCGAACCTCGTCTACTTCTACGACGACAACTCGATCACGATCGAGGGCGAGACGGACCTGGCGTTCAGCGAAGACGTCGCGACGCGCTTCGCTGGTCTCGGATGGCGCGTGTTGAAGACGGACGGCCATGACTACGACGACATCACTCGAGTGATGGACGACGCGTTCGCGGCATCTGACAAACCAACACTCGTGATCTGCACAACCCGCATCGGCTACGGGAGTCCGAACAAGCAGGGCACCGCCGACGTGCATGGCGCGCCGCTCGGCGATGACGAGATCGTGTTGACGCGGACCGAGCTCGGCCTTCCTGCAGAGCCGTTCCACGTGCCAGATGAAGCGCGGCAACTCTTCGCTGCCCGCGCCGAGGAAAACGAGGAGGCTCGTCAGGCCTGGCTCGATGCGGTCCTCGAGGTCGAGGGCACGCACCCGGAACTCGCAGCGCAACACTCTTCATTCCGCCAACGCGAGATCGCTGATGGTCTCCTCGACAAGCTCGTCGAAGCTGGCGGAACCGAAGCGAGCGCCACCCGCGGCCTCTCCGGCAAGGTCATCCAGACCGCCGCCGAGTTGGTACCGTCCTTGGTCGGCGGTTCGGCTGATCTCGATCCGTCCTGCAAGACCCGGATCAAATCCTCGAGTTCGGTCAGCAAGGACGACTGCACCGGTCGCAACCTGCACTTCGGAGTGCGCGAGCACGGCATGGGTTCGATCCTCAACGGCCTGGCGCTGCACGGCGGCTACCTGCCGATGGGGAGCACCTTCCTCGTATTCGCAGACTACATGCGCGCTTCGATCCGACTGGCCGCGATCATGAAGTTGCCGGTCGGCTTCATCTTCACCCACGACAGTCTCATGGTCGGCGAAGACGGCCCGACTCATCAGCCGGTCGAACAAGTCGCCGCGCTGCGCTTGATCCCGAACTTGCATGTGTGGCGTCCTGCCGACGGCCCGGAAGTCGGCGCCGCGTGGCACGCAACCTTGACACGCCGCGATGGCCCGACGGCGATGTGCCTGACCCGCCAGGGCGTCCCCTACCTCGACCGACCCGCCAACTTCACGAACCAGGACATGGCGACCGGCGGCTATGTAATGCACGACCCGGACGGCGCCGTGGCGACGGTGATCGCGACTGGTTCCGAGGTCGCGACGGTTGTCGAAGCGGCGACCGCGCTCGCCGAGAAGGGCAAACCGATTCGCGTCGTCAGCATGCCGTGCGTCGAAGCGTTCCGAAGCCAGCCGTTCGACTACCGCAAGCGCGTGCTCGGCGACCTCCCGGTCCTCGCGGTCGAGATGGGCGTGCCTGACATCTGGTGCCAGTTCACCGGTGACATCGAGCGCGTTATCGGCATCGATCACTTCGGCGTGAGCGCGCCCGGCAAGGTACTGTCGGACCACTTCGGTTTCACCAGCGAGCACCTGACGCGCCGGCTCGGCGAGATGGTTTGATCCGCGGGCGAACCCGACCGGAGTGATCTGGTAGCTTCACGGGCATGAGCCGGTTCTTCGCCCCACTGATTCTCGTTCTGTTCCCCGGGTTCCATTCGTGCAGCAGCGGAGACGATGCCAAACCGCCGATCGTTGGGGGCGGCGAGATCGCAAAGGGGTTCGAGATCCGCTTCGACAAGGCCGAGAGCAAACGGGAGAGCATTCGCCTCGCGACGACCGAGAAGGGCTTCATGGCACAGGGTGGTCCCAACGCCATCTACTGGAACCCCGCGAACAAGACGAGCGGTCGATACTCGCTGTCGGTCGAGGTGCAGCACCTCGACTCTCATCTCCACCCGCACGGCGCGGGCCTGGTCTTCGGAGGCGCGAAGCTCGCCGACCCAGCACAGGTCTACACGTATTTTCTCGTGCGGGGTGACGGGAAGTTCCTGATCAAGAAACGCGACGGTGAGAACACCGCGGAGATCACATCCTGGTCAGACAACGATGCCGTCAAGCCCGAGGATGACAAGGGCGTCGCGAAGAACAAGCTCGGTGTGGAGGTCGGTGAGAAGGAGACCAGGTTCCTCGTGAACGGCGTCGAAGTGCACCGCGCGGCAAACGAGAAGATCCACACTCAGGGGCTTTACGGATTCCGTGTTATCCATGATCTCAAGATCCAGTTCGTGGGCTTGAGCTGCGAGGCCTTGAAGTGATGGGGGTCGGTGCTCACTCCGCCAGCTAGAACAACCCGATGACCTCGCCGTCGTCGTCGATATCGATCCCGCACCCGCCAGGATTCCGACCCAGCCCCGGCATTGTCATCATCGCGCCGCAGATCGGGTAGACGAAACCAGCCCCCACGGACACGCGCACATCGCGGATCGAGAAGGTGTAGTCCGTCGGTCGCCCCCTCAGCTTCGGATCGTGCGACAGCGAAGACTGCGTCTTTGCCATGCAGATCGGGAACGCGCCGTAGCCGTGGTCTTCGTACTTGTCGAGCTTCTCGCGCGCTTCGTCGGAGTACTCGACATCTTTCGCCCCGTAGATCTTCGTCGCCAGCGTCTCGATCTTCTCCGTGAGCCGCGCCTCCAACGGGTACAGGAAGCGGAACGAGTTGGGTTCGTCACAGGCCGCTACCAGAGCGTGCGCCAGTTCTTCGCCACCCTGTCCACCCTCGGCGTAGAGCGTGCTCACGTGCGCAGCCGACGCCCCGGCCTCGAGCGCGGCATTCTTCAGAAACTCGATCTCTGCCTCGGTGTCGGTCGGGAAATAGTTGACCGCCACGACTACCGGCACGCCGTGGATCTTCACGTTCTCTATCTGCTTGTGCAGGTTGCCGACCCCCTCCGCCAGCGCATCGAGATCCTCAGACTGCAAACCGTCGGGGAGCGGCTTGCCCGGCGTGATCTGGAAGCGACCGGAGTGCACCTTGATCGCACGCACCGTCACCACGAGCAGCGCCGCGTCGGGCTTCATGCCGGAGACGCGACACTTGATGTTGAAGAACTTCTCCGCGCCCATGTCCGCGCCGAATCCTGCTTCCGTCACGACGTAGTCGGTGCTCGCCTCCGCGATGCGATCCGCGACGATCGATGAGTTGCCGTGGGCGATGTTCGCAAACGGACCGGTGTGCACCAGAGCCGGCGTGCCCTCCAGCGTCTGCATGATCGTCGGCTTGATGGCGTCCTTCAAGATCGCCGCCATCGCGCCCGCCGCCTGCAGGTCTTCAGCCGTGATCGGATCACCTTTCGAGTTCGAGGCGACGACGATGCGACCGAGTCGTTCGCGAAGGTCCTTCATGTCCGTGGACAATCCCAGAATCGCCATGACCTCGCTCGCCGCCGTGATGTCGAAACCGGTCATCCTCGGAACGCCGTTCTTTGGGCCGCCGAGTCCGATCTCGATGCTGCGCAGAGCGCGGTCATTCATGTCGACGACGCGCCGGAACGTGATCGAATCCGCGTCGATGTCCAGCGGGTTGTCGAGCAATAGCGACGCATCCATGCGAGCCGCCAGCCAGTTGTTCGCAGCGGTGACCGCGTGGAAGTCGCCGGTCAGGTGCATGTTGAACTCTTCGCTAGGGACGACCTGCGAATAGCCGCCTCCCGCCGCGCCACCCTTGATGCCGAATACCGGCCCCATCGACGGCTGACGGATCACGCAGCACGCACTCTTGCCGATCCGCGCCAGCGCTTGCGAAATGCCGACCGTGTGCACGGTCTTTCCTTCGCCCAAGGGCGTCGGCGTCACGGCGGTGACAACGATGTACTTCCCCGGGGTCGCGCGCGCCGGTCGAGACAGCAACTCGAGTTTCACCTTGGCCTTCGCCGTGCCGTAGAATTCCAGGTCTTCCTCGCGAATCCCCATCGGGCGGACAACGTCGAGGAGCGGCTTGAGGCGGACGGAGCGTGAGATGTCCAGGTCGTTCAACGGAAGAAGTGCGGTGTGCTGGCGCGGGGGAAATTCGGGCGGAGTAAGATACTGTGGCGGCATCCCTTGTCTACAAGGCGGCATCTTGAATCCGCAGGCTCGGACAGCCCCCCTGGCACCGGCGTTTCGCCGTCAGCAGCACGACGTTGCAACCGTGAATCCAGTCAACCCCGATCGACCCACTGGCGACAGCCTCACCGTATGCCACTGCATGCTGGTGGGCCTCGCGACGATCCGGACGGCCATCGACGCCGGCGCCGAGTCCATCGCGGAAATACAAAACGTTACGCGAGCATGCCTCGGCTGCGGGACTTGCCGATTCGACCTGTACGAGTTGCTGGCAGAGGCAAGCCGCTCCGCGCGACCGGAGGCGTCGTGAAGCCGGGCCCCGCCCGGCTGTTCGTGGCCCTCGCCTTCGCGGCGGGACTCGTCTCCTGCACCGACGAACCGACGACGCCTACCTCTGGCACCGCGACCTCGAAGAATAGAACTCCCCCGACACCAGAGCCGCCTGGCTCGTCCAAGCTCCGGGGTCGCATCGTGGACGACCTCGGGGTTGCACTGGCCGGTGTCGTCGTGCGCGTCATGGCAGCGAACACGCAACTGCTCGTCACGGGTCCACCCAGAGTGGGCGAGAACGTCCGCAAGAGGATCACCACGACAACCGACGCCGGCGGAGTCTTCCTTCTCCAACCGCTCCAACCGCCAGACGGCGGCACGCTCGTCATCGTCGCACGCCACCCCCACTTCGCGCCACGGGTCCTGCGCGTCGCCTCGAAACCCGGTCAGGCCACCGCGAACAGGGACCTCGGCGACCTGACCCTCGTCTCGTGCCCGGGCCTGCTCGTCGAGGTGCGCGGGGACTCCGACATCCCCCTGGCCGGGGCCCGCGTGGGTCTGGAACCGGATCTGACCGACGCCGCCCTGCCGCCGATCACCCGCGAAAGATCCAACGTGACCGACACCTCCGGGATCGCGACGTTCTACGGGATCACCCCTGGACCCTGGACCGTGACCGTCACCGCACAGGGAAGGGCGACGACTCTTCTCGCTCACGCCCAGCTCGAGTCTCCCGAATCCAGCCCCCGCGCGATGGTCCGTCTACCACCCGGTCGCACCCTCACTGGTCGACTGACCGGACCCGCCGGCGAGCCGGTACCCGGCGCCTTGGTACGAGCCACGGGGATCACGAGATCCGCGGACCCGACCCAGCCAAGGCATCCCCCGATGGAGACGCAGACGGACGCGGAGGGGGCCTTCCGACTCACGGGGCTGATCCCGGGGGTCCAGCAGATTCTCGTCCTGAGCGACAGCCACGGCGGCCTGCGCCGCGATGGCGTCGACCCGGACGCCGGGACGCTGAACCTCCGCCTGCCACGGGGCTTCGAGCTGCGCGGCAGGGTCCTCTACGGTCGCACGAAGCGCCCGTTCGCCGGTGCCGTGGTGACAGCCCGGGGCACGTCCGGCTGGCCATCGTTTCGGGACGGTCGACCCCACCGCCCCCAGGCCACCACGGACGAGGATGGAAAGTTTCATTTCCGGGGCCTTCCGGAGGGAATACTCACGCTCCTCGCCACGTCTGAGGGTCTCAGTCCCGCCGTCTCCGGTCCCCTTGAGCCGACGGCGCCGGGCGGAGTCCAATCCGTACCGGCCACCGTAACTTTGCTGCTCGAGGAGGGGTTCCGGGTCACCGGCCAAATCCTCAGTCCTACGGGACTACCCCTTGAACACGCCGTGATCCGCGCAGCCTTGCAACCTTCGGAAGACTCGACGATCCCCGGACTCTCGACCCGCAGGACATCTCCGGCTCCGGTGCGCAGCCGGGTCGGCGGGAGATTCGAGGTCGCGGGACTCCATCCGGGACGCTATCGACTGGAGGTCTCAGCGCCGGGCTTGCCGGTCCTCCGGACCGCCCTTTTCAGCGCCCGCGCGAACGCCCAGCTAGAGATCGGAGCCCTGCGCCTGGCGCACGGCGGCACGGTGAGCGGCACCGCGTTCGACGCGGCGGGCCGACCCGCTGCATTCGCCGCTGTGCACCTTCGTCCCGAAACGGGACGCAGGACCGCCCACACGGTGCGAACGGACGCGAGCGGACGATTCCGCTTGCCGCCGGTGGCCTCCGGATCGTACCGGATGTTCTATGATTACCCCGACAGGGAAACTCCCCGGGCCACCGCGGAGACGCGCGCTGCGACGGGAGTCACCGTCCGAGTCGAAAACCACGCGAACCAAAGACAAGACTTGAGACCTCGAGTTCGATGACCACACAGATCAAGATCCTCCTCGGCCTGCTCTTGGCTGCCGCCATCGGGCTTGGCATCACGTTCTTCTCCGGTAATCCAGATCCGTTGATCCCGGAGACGGGCACCGAAGGGAGCCCCACGATCGACGACGACGACCCCGCGAATGACCTCAGAGGCGAGGGAAAGAAACCGGGCGGCCACGCCGACGAACGCGTGCCCGTTCGCGTGAAGGCAGAGGGCGGGACAGCGTCCGGCTCCACCTACGAGCAGGGCGTCCGCGGCATCCTCACCGATGAATACGACCAGCCAATCGAGGGCGCCCAGGTCTTCCTCATGCCGGGGATGGGTCTCCAGAGCCTGAAGATGTTCAAACTGCACCAGGAGGGCGTCCGGTTCGCGCCACTCGCCGAGACCGTCACCAAGAGTGGAGGCGCGTTTCGACTGGGCATCAAGGAGCACAGGGAAGGCAAGCAATACGAGGTCAAGATTCTCCACGACGACTTCTGCGACCGAACCCTGCCGAACATCATCCCGCAACCTTTGGACTGGTGGGATCTCGGCAATGTGAAGATGAAGTCCGGCGTCACCGTGTTCGGTCGCGTGACGACGGATACCGGCGTCCCCATACCCAACGCGATCGTCACCGCGAAGGACGGGTCCGGCACGCTGAACATCACGCCTCCCCCGGGTCGAGAAGACGGCAAGTTCGCGAAGACCAATACGGTCGGAGACTACGAGATCAAGAACCTCGACTCCGTCCAGATCTTCGCGGTGTCGGCCATGGCGAACGACTTCGCCAAGGAAGAAAAAAGCCAGCTCCAACTCTCTGCCGGCAAACGGCACCAGCTCGACTTCCAGCTATCGCCTGGCAAGAACATCGGCGGCACCGTCGTCGACCCCCAGGGCAAGGCCATCAAGGGCGCCAAGGTCACGGTCGCGGCGCTCAGCCAGAAGTCCCAGCAGACCGAGACCGCGACCACGAATCAGGACGGCTACTTCGTCGCCCATGGTCTGAAGGTCGGCGTGTACACCGTGATGGTGGAAGCGGAGGGCTACCTCACCGCCGACGAGAAGCCGATCCCCGCGGGCCAGACGGATCTGACGATCACGCTCGAGCGCACCGGAATCGTGATCGTGACCGTGCTCGACAAGAACGGTGATCCGCAGCAGGACTTCCACTGCAACCTGAAAGCAGCGTTCGACGGCGAGAACAACTACGGCAACCCCCTCCACAGCATTCCGGTCAAGGGTGTGAAGGATGGTTCCGTGACCATCACCGGCGTCAAGCCGATGGCGTACGTGGCCGAAGTGTTCGCCAAAGACCACGCCAAGAACTTCTCTGACAGATTCACGATCACCGCCGGCCAGGTCGACGCTCCTCGAGTGACCGTGAAACTGAACGAAGGCGGCGTCATCCACGGTTTCGTAAAGAATAGTAAGGGCAAACCGATCAAAGGCGTGAAGATCAAGACGATGCCCAACGGCCTCGTGGAGAACCCATTCACCCTGATGTTCCAGGTACCGTACACGATCACGAAGGTGACGCAGACATCATCGATAAACGGCGAGTTCCGCTTCACCCAGCTCTACAGCGGACAGTACCAGCTGAAATTCGATCACCCATCGTTCTGCTCCGAGGTCGTCAAGGGAATCGAGGTCCAGTCCGGCGAGACGTCGACGGTCGGCGACATCTACATCACCCGCGGCTGCGAGGTCTCGGGTATCGCGTGCCTCAACGGCAAGGCCGTGGGGCAGGTACGCATCCACGTCAGCTCGGTCAGTGACGAGAAGAACCCGGTGCAGTTCAGCTGCGAAGCCGTGAGCGACAACGAGGGCAAGTTCTTGCTCTCGAAGCGACTACCTCCTGGCAAGTATCAGGTGATGGCGGCTCAGAACGTGCAAGCGAACCCGCTGATCATGATGGTCCAGTTCAACAAGTCGAAGAAGGTCTTCCACATCGCGCTCGGACTAGAGTCCCACGCCCTGGACGTGCAGATTCAATCAATCAAGTAGCAAAATGCAATCCAAGGCACTGTCGTCTCTCGCCGTCCTCGTCGCCGTGCTCGGTTTCGCCGCCGCCGCGTACTTGTTCATGGATCCCGACAACTACGATCCTATCACCGACAATACCCGCGAAGCCGAGGTCGATGAAGGCGGCGACAACCCCGCAAAGAGCCTCCAGGGCGCCCGTGGAGATACGGACAACCCGAGCACGTCGAAGGAACTCACGCGCGAAGAGTACGGCTACAAGACCCCTTCGGCAGCGAACAGCGCGCAGGGCGTCGAGGGACGGATCCTGACCCCGACGGGTCGACCGGTCCCCGGCGCGACGGTGTTCCTCATCCGCGGCGTCGGCCTCGACTCGTTCCAACTCCTACTGCGCTACCAAAAGGGAGAGCGCTTCCCGCCGATCTCGATGGCGACGTCGAACGAGGATGGTCATTTCCGGCTCGGACTCAAGGACTGGCAGGACAAGAAGACCTACGAGGTCCGCATTCATCACGACGACTTCTCCGATCACCGCATCGAGCGGATCCGCCCCCAACCAGAGGATTGGTGGAACGTGGGCGATGTGAAACTCAAGCGCGGCACCACCATCTACGGCACCGTCTACTCCGGGGATGGCTCCGCCCTGCCAGGCGCGACGGTGACAGCTCGCCCACAATTCACGCACGGCATGTTGTCCGTGCCCGGTCGAGAAGAGGGACTCGAGGTCAAGACCGGCGAATCCGGCAACTACGAGATCCGCAACATCAACCCGCTGGACTTCGCTGGCTTGAGCGCGCACGCACCGAGCCACACGCGAGTCGAAAAAACCGAGCTTCAGCTCGCGGAAAACAGCCGAGTCCACATCGACTTCCAGCTGGACGAAGGGTTCGAAATCTCCGGCGTCGTGGTCGACCCGCAGGGAAACCCCATCCGCGGTGCGCGCATCACTTGCGCAGCGCTGAGCCAGAAATCCCCGCAAGAGCAGAAGACCTACACGAACGCCGAGGGTGTGTTCGTAGCGGAGGGTCTCCTGGGCGGGATGTTCAACGTCATCGTCGAAGCGGACGGCCACCAACGGGCCGAAGAAAAGCCCGTCGAGGCCGGAACACTCGACTTGAAGATCACCATCGAGAAGTTGGGCAGCGTCTACGTCACGGCATACGGAAGGAACCGCAGACCGCTGGACAGGTTCTTGTGCAGCATCAAGCCCGCGCTCGCTGGCCAGACGACATACGGCAAGCCCATGCTCACCAAGGAGGCCACCGCTCCCAAGAACGGGACGGAACTCATCACCGGCCTGATACCTCTGACCTACGTCGCCGAAGTCAGCGCGAGGGGTTACGCGAAGAACTTCTCGCCGAAGTTCACGATCATCGAGGGTCAGACCGACCCAGTATCGGTCGAAGTCCAACTCAACCAGGGCGGAACGCTGCGCGGCGTCGTGAATGACGCGTCCGGCAAGCCGGTCCAGGGTGTGTCTGTCTCGACGATGCCGCACGACCTCATCGAGAACCCGCTGATCACCGCGTTCGGTGGTGCGCCCTACACGATCACGCGATCCACGGTCAAGACGAACAAGAAAGGGATCTACGAGTTCAAGCTCCTTCATCCCGGCGACTACCAACTGAAGTTCATGCACCCTGACTTCTGCACGGCCTTCACGAAGAAGAACATAGCCGAGGTCGACCAGGAGAGAGATCTGCCTCCGGTGGCCCTGGAGCGAGGCTGCGAAGTCAGCGGCATCGCACAACTCAACGGCAAGCCGACGGGACAGGTCAAGGTCCACATCAGCGCTGAGCAAGAAGAGGGAACACTCTCGACCTTCAACGCCGAGGCGACGACCGACAACGAGGGACGATTCCTGATACCGAAGCGGCTGCCAGCCGGCAAGTACATCTACCGCGCGGCACAGATGGGACTGGGACCATTCATGATCATGGTCCAGTACCAGAAGACGACTGCGATCGAGATCCAGCCGAGCGAGGAGCAGCGCCAGTTGCTCGTCACCGTTCCGGTGATCAACAAGTAGCCGCACCTCACAGCTCGCTACCTTCCTGGAACCGAAAAGCGCGCGAGCCGACTCGCGACGTGTGCTTGTTGCGCGGACCACTGGCGCAACTCGGAGTCGGCCTGCGCGCCAACGTGGAGTGGCTGCGCGAGGTCGAGCAACCGACGCGTCGTGCGATCTGACAACCGTCGGTTCACGAGTCCCCTCCCGTGAGCCAGGCGACCTCTGCATCGAGCGCCCCCGGCCAGGAACCGGAACCGTCGAGGTGGAAGCCGGAGCCGATCTTGCCCATCCGGTAGCGGACGTGGATGATCGCGGCATGGCCCGACCCAAGACCACGTACTGGGACTTCCTCAAGGTAGAAGAACTCCTCACCCTGCAGTCTGGTATCGCGGACAGCGATGCCGGATTGAGCAATGACGAGATCCGGTTCATCGTGATTCACCAGATCGATGAACTGTGGTTCAAGCTCGCCCTGCGAGAACTCGAGAGCGTCCGAGACCTGTTTCGTGAATCGCACGTGGAGGAGACCTCCCTCGCCCAGACGTGTTCCGGCCTGAACCGCGTGTCCCTGATCTTCGAACTCGCGGCGAACCAGTTCAAACTGATGGAGACGATGCGGACACGGGACTACTTGTCATTCCGCGACAAGCTGTCTCCGGCGAGCGGGTTCCAGTCGGCACAGATGCGCGAGATCGAGATCCTCATCGGGCTCGATCCGGACGAGCGGATCCACCTCGGCTACGAGGGGAGCTTCATGGACGCCCTGAAGGGCGAGGGCGGCAAGAGCTCCCCGGCTCTCGACCGCGTGCAACGACGCCTCGACGAGGACATGTCCGTGAAGGAGGCGACCTACTCCTGGCTCTACCGGACGCCGATTGACGGTTCCTCGCCGGACGACCCCGATGACAAATCCATCGTCACGGCATTCCTCGATCGATTCTACGAGAGCGAGCACAAGGCGAAAAACGAGTTGATCGAACACACCGCGTCCGCCCAGGCGTTGACCGACGACGATGTGGCACGCTTGCGAGATCGCTACCAAAAGGAACTCGAAGGGTCGAAGTCATACCTGACTGCGGCCGACATCGAGGATCCCGGGGAGAACTATCGAGTCCGACGCATGCGCGCCGCCATCCTGTTTATCGAGAGCAATCGCGAACTGCCGTTGCTGTCCTGGCCCGGGGAGATCATCGATGGCCTGATCGCGCTCGAGCAGTCGATGCTGATCTTCCGCCAGCGCCACGCGCGAATGATCGAGCGGGTGATCGGGCGCCGCGTCGGGACGGGCGGCTCGTCCGGCGTGGACTACATCGACCAGACGGTGCTGAAGTACCGCGTGTTCAAGGAGATCTGGGCGGCGCGAACGATGCTGCTCTCACCGGCGCAGGCGCCGCGCGCGATCAACGCGGACTTCTACGGTCTCCGGTCAAGTCCTGATTAGGAGGTGAGCAACCGCACGGCCTCGGCGACGTCCGGCTTCGAACCGATGTAGAGCGGTACGCGCTGGTGCAGCTGGTCGGGCACGACGTCGAGAACATCCATGGTGCCAATGCTCGCGGCGCCGCCGGCATCCCGCGCCACCATCGCGAGGGGCGCCGCCTCGTACAACAACCGCAGCTTCCCATTCGGATTCTTGCTATCGGCGGGATACATGTAGATCCCGCCTTGAATCAGCGTGCGGTGGAAGTCCGACACCAACGCACCGACGTATCGCGCGGAACGCTTGCCGCACTCCGTCTCGCCAGTGCGGAACCTCCGCACCATCTCGCGGGTGTTCGCATCCCACTTCGACTCATTCGCCTCGTTGACGGAGTAGTTTCCGCCACCCTCGGCGAACTTCATCTTGGGGTGCGTCAGGTAGAACACGCCAACCGATCGATCCAGCGTGAATCCGTTGACGCCGTGCCCAGCGGTGTAGACGAACATCGTCGCGGGTCCGTAGAGGATGTAGCCCGCCGCGATCTGCTCGGATCCCTTGCGGAAGAAGTCCACGAGACTCCCGGCAGCCGCGGGATCCTCGCGGCGGAAGATGCTGAAGATCGTCCCCATCGACCCGTCCACATCGATGTTGCCGCTGCCGTCGAGCGGGTCGAACATCAGGACGTACTTGCCCTTCCTGTGAGAGGTGTACTCGTGGGTATTTTCCATCTCCTCGGACGCCAGCGACTTCACGACGTCGATGTTCCGGAAGACCTGAAGGAAGATCTCGTTCGAGATCATATCCAGTGCCTTGACCTCCTCGCCCTGCACGTTCACGTCTCCGGTCTTGCCGAGCGTGCCGTGCAGACCCGCGCGCATGATCTCCATCGCGATCATCCGACCGGCGAGCGTGACGCGGTTGAGTAGGAGAGACATTTCGCCAGAGGCTTTGTTGAGAGCCTGATCCATGGCGATCTGTTCCGCGAGTGTGGTTTGAACCATCTTGATAGTGGAAACGAACCGCTACTTCGGAGCAATGGTCAAGACAGACTCGTTACCCCACTGTCCCGCGGATACCGTAACCGATTCGCCATCGCGGTACCGCTCGGAGAACGGGATCTGTATGACGTGAATGATCTCCTTCTCGAACGTCAGTACAACAACGCCATTCACCTTGAGTTCCACGTTCACCATACCCGCCCACTGAACGTATCGCCCCTTGGGGGCATCCCCGAGGTCGCGGGCGTCTTCGAGCAAGCCGTCGTGGGGAAAGAAGGGTGCGCGTCCCTCGGCTCGAATTCGGTAGAGGCTGAAGTGTTCCATGCCAGCGCGGCCCCGAGGCTTGTTGTCGCCGGGCCACGTGAAACGCACAACCTCCTCCAGGTCGGTCGACGAATTGAACGACTCGCCAAAATGCCGACCGTTGGCATGCACGCCGGCCTGTTCGAACTGCGCCGGGTTGTCGACGAGGTATCTCACCTTCTGATCCCGGAGATACGCCAGTAGCTCGCCGCGCTTCAAGGCCTCGAACGCCGGACGGTTGACGACCCCGTCGAGATTGATCACGTGACTCTCTCGATGCCACATGACGATACCGGAATTGAAACAACCGATCGGCTCGTCCGCCGGGATGAACTCGTTGATAAACTGCCCCGCCATCGTCATCTCGCGCTGCCACTGAAACGTCCGCACGGGGTACCGGAAGAAGCGGTATCCGTTCCCCACGACCGCGAGGACGAGGAGAGCAAACCCCAGTCGAGGTACGAGTTGACAGAGCCGCAACGTCGCAAGGACCATCGCGATCCCGAACGGAACGAAGTAGTAGTCACGCGGATAGCAGCGCCAATAGTAGTGCAGACAAACGAGTGACAGCGCGCCCAGGAGCAGCCACGCGAACCGACTCTCCCGTCGCCGAATCCCAAACCATGCCGCCAGAAACCACGCCACGGCCATCGGCGTGGAGGACAGACGAAACGGCGTGCCCAAGAGGATGGTCCACGTGTGCTGCCAGAGGAGTTCCATGCGGGCACCGAACGTCGTGTCGAACTCCTGTTCGATCAACCAGGGGATCGGCGCCGCGGAGTCCTGCATCCAGTGCCCTGCCACCAGCAGATTGAGTCCCGCGTACATGGCGAAGATCAGCGCCGTAAGCACGATGCGGGGAGCCCGTGCGCGCGGTTCAACGAGGGCCACCACTGCGACCAGGAGTATCAGGTCCGCCCGCGCGGCCACCACGAAGAACCCCGCCCAGAGGAATGCCCTGGGCCCCTTGTGGTGCACCAGCAGGAAGAGTGCGAGTGCGAAACACGCGAGAGCGGTCTCCTGACCATTCATCGCTTCCGTCGCGAGAAACGGCGCGCCCGAGTACGCGCAAGCAGCCAGGAGGCCAATGGTGTGCTGCGGTCGCGCCGCTCGATAAACCATCACCGCCGTTCCGAGGTGCAGAGCCAGCCCCAAGAAGACACTCGCCGCGGGCAACACGGCGGATCCGCAAACAAACGCGACGCCGGACAACAGCAACGCCCACAGGATCTGGACACCGGAGGTCGCGACTCCGGGCGTCACGCACGGACCATCACCATTGGCCAGACTCCGCGCCCAACAGAAGTAATAGTACGCGTCATCACGCAGGTGCACGTCGAGCGGCCAGCTGAGAACACAGCGGCTGAGCACCACCCACGCCGCGATGATCAAGGCCGGGATGACAACCCAGTCCGCACCCTTCACGCTGTACGCTTCCATACCTACCGGAAGAAGTGGTCACGGATCATCGACCCGAGAGGCCCGCTCCAGCCAAGGCCAAGATTGTTGTGCCCGGACCCGGACGCGATGTGCAACTTCGACCCGGTGATCGCCGCAGCGACCTTCTTGCCCATCTCCACGGGCACGATCCGATCTGCATCGCCATGGATGACCAACGTCGGAATCAACACCGACGGCGCGTTCTTCAGGTTGTCGAACGGATGCCGTAGCAACAGGCCAACTGGAAGCCACGGGTAGTGATGCTGACCCGTCGCGGCGATGGTCGTCGGCGGAGACACCAGGAGCAGTCTGTCCCCGAGCCCCTTGGCAACGAGATGGACCGCCGAGAACGAACCCAAGGACTGGCCGATGATGAAGAGCGGCACCTTCAACTTCGCGGCCCAGCGCTGCGCCTCTGCACCGCTCGAATCCGCTGCCGCCATGATGGACGTGAAGCTGGGCGATCCACCGCTCTCGCCGTAACCCGGATACTCGGTGACGAGCGTCTTCATGCCGTACGCCGCGAATTCCGCGGCGTGGTAGACGCCCGATCTGAGATCCTCGCCGTTGCCGACGAAGTGCAGCAACACGCCCTTGGGAGTTCCGCTCGGCTTACCGATCGCCACCCG
The DNA here is from genome assembly GCA_964469555.1 of uncultured candidatus Brocadiaceae bacterium. Taxonomy (GTDB): domain Bacteria; phylum Planctomycetota; class UBA1135; order UBA1135; family UBA2386; genus CAYYAQ01. The sequence goes on from CAYYAQ010000006.1 coordinate 51,703, forward strand.
GTACTCGATGCCATCCGCGGTCGATAGCGTCGTGATCTCGACGTTCGCAACCGCATCGGGCTGCCCTGATCCACGGGCGGCGCCCGGGAACAGCAACGTGTCCTGGAAAAGATAGATTGCGGCGCACAACACCAGGTACACGGAGACGATCGTGATTGCGGCGATGGTCACCTTGCGTTTCATCCTCACACCAAGTCGGAATCACCGAGCGTGTACCACCAGTGCTCCTGCAACCACTCGGTCGTCATCTGTGGATGGTAGATGCGGTGCGTCAGACGCCGCTCTTCGTACTCCGCCGAGGACACTACGGCGAACCCGCGCTCCTGCAGATTCGCGAACTCCGGACTCGGGTCAGGGAACGCCGCCATCAATCGTTGCCGCCCCAACTCGCGCGCCCGCGCCGTCGTCGCCGCGAGGAGGGCGTCCATCGCCTCGGTGTCGTCCTGCACCACCACCCAGTCCGCGATCGTGCACGATCCCGGCGCGAGTTCGTGGACGGGCCGCAACACCATGAACCCGCACAGCGAGCCATCGCGTCGAACCTCGTACTGCTCGTAGTCATCGCCGGGGATCTTCACGTATCGCCATTCGAGAAACTCGGCATTACGACGGGTGAGGCAGCCCTTGTCTTGCGCCATTCGCGCAAACAACTCGTCGACGTCCGTCGTCACCGTCGCACTGCGCTCGACCTGCACGCCCGGCGGACACTCCGCGCTGCCCTCGCCGACGTCACGGCACAGATAGTTGACAACCCGCAGTTGGTGATACTCGAGGTATCGCTTCCCGATGCGCTCCGCGGCCGGCACCGGATAGCCGTACATCACCGCGTCACCCATTTCGTGACAGAGTTCGAACCAGGGGAACGCGTTGTTGACGAACAGCCCTGGACGCTTGAGACCGCGCCGGTGGTCCGGATGCGCCATGCTGTCCACGATGTGCACGAACGTGCAGTCGCCGAACTTCGTCGCCATCGGGTAGACGACACCGGCATACTGCGCCGCGCAGGTTCCGTCCTCGGTGAACGCGAGCGAAATCCGGTGGCCGAACGGACACTCGACGAACTCCCAATTCCAGTAGTCGAGAGCGCGATCGACGTAGCTCTCGCCGCAAACCTCGCGAAATACGAGGTTGAACGTCTTCAGGATTTCTACTTCGTCGCCGGGCTCGTAGCCGCGATGGATGTAGTTGGTCAACTGGGTGTTTTGGCTTGGGACTGACAGAAGTCGCGTAGCAACTGCGAGAAGCTCTCCGCCGTGGCCTCGCCGGTAGCGATGACCTCCGCGTGGTCGAGTGGCGCATCGGACATTCCCGCGGCGACGTTGCTGATCATTGAGATGCCTGCGACACGGGCCCCCATGGCCGAGAGCGCCATCGCTTCGTGCACCGTGCTCATTCCGACCGCGTCTGCACCCCACGAGCGGAACATGCGGATCTCGGCAGGCGTCTCGTAGTTCGGCCCGAGCAGACCCGCGTAGACACCACTGCGGAGTTCGGGACCGATGGAGAGCAACCGAGCCCGGAGCTCAGGATCGTAGACCGCCGACTGGTCGGGAAAACGTGAACCGAGCGCCGACTCGTGCGCACCGAGAAAGGGCGAACCACCGGTGAGGTTGAGGTGGTCGGTCAAGACCATGAGATCGCCGGGCTGCATGCCCTCGGCCAAGCCACCGGCGGCGTTCGTGAGCACGAAGACGGGCACGCCGAGAAGCCGCAAGGTACGCACCGGTCGCACGACGTCGTTGGGTTGCCACCCCTCGTACAGGTGCGGGCGGCCCGTGAGGCACGCGACCCGAGTCCCGCCCGCATTGCCGAGGATCAGACTGCCACCGTGTCCCTCGACGCGGGGTATCGGCCAATTCGCGACGTCGTGAAATGGAATCTCCTGAGAGTCCGAGAGACTCGCCCCGAAATCCTTGAGACCGCTGCCCAGCACGAACGCCACGCGGACGCCCTCGAAATCCACGCCGTCCAACGACTGCGTTGCGGCGGCGAGGCGCTCGGACTCGGTCTCGGCGATCACTGACCGCCTCCAGGCGACGCGAGCAACCCGGCGAAACACGCGGTGAGACACGTCGCCAACGCTCCCGCCCACATCGCGCGCACCGCAAGCTTCGCGATGTCGCTCTTGCGTTCTGGAGACATCGCTCCCAGCCCACCGATCTGAATGGCGACGGACCCGAGATTCGCAAAACCACACAGCGCGAAGGACGCGATCATGCTCGTCCGCGGCGAAATCTTGTTCTCGCTGATCAGTTCCCCGAGGTCCTTGTAGGCGAGCAATTCCGTCAGCACGATCTTCTTGCCGAGCAGCTCTGCGAGAATCGGGATCTCCGCGAACTCCACCCCCATCACCGCGGCGATCGGATAGAAAACCCATCCGAGGATGCGTTCGAGGGAGAGGTCGCCGGGCGCCATGCCGAGCAACCAGTTGATCACGGCGACCAGGCCGAGGAACGCGATGAGCATCGCCCCGACGTTGAGCGCGAGCTTCAGCCCATCGCTCGCGCCGTGGGCGGCGGCTTCGACGACGCTACCCGCCTCGCTCTTGGGTGTGCGCACGACCTTGCCCATCGTCTCGCTCTTCTCGGTCTCGGGCCACAGCATCTTGGTGCAGATGAGTCCCGCGGGAACGCCCATGACACTCGCAACCATGAGGTGACCAGGCGCCACGCCGTAGAGTACGTACAACGCAAAGACGCCTCCAGCGATCGTGCAATAACCGCCGGTCATGACCGCGTGGATCTCGCTCAAGGTCATCCGCGCGAGATAGGGCTTCACCATCAGCGGAGCTTCGGTCTGGCCGACGAATATGTTGCCGCACGCCGACAGCGACTCCGCGCCGGACGTCCCCATGATGCGCGCCATGAGGTACGCCATCCCTTGCACGATCTTCTGCATGATGCCCATGTGGTAGAGCACGGCCATCAGGGCAGAGAAGAAGATCAATGTCGGAAGCACCTGCGTGGCGAAGATGAATCCGATGTCGCGCCTGCCACCCTCCATGAACGCTTCGCGAATCGCGGCGTAGGTGCGACCGTCCGGCGCGATTTGTTGCGGGTCCATCGCGCGGAATGCGCTGTCGACCATCCAGAAGTCCGCGAGCGGACCGAAGATGAACTTCGTGCCCTCGCTGGAGAGGTCCAGGAAGTCCTTTACCCCATGGCCGAGGGTGTAGAGCGCGTTCTGTCCAGCTGGCCAGGCGAGGAAGATGACACCGAGCACCGCCTGGATCCCGAGCCCGGTCAACACCAAGCGCCACTTGATCGACTTTCGGCTCTTCGACAGCGCGAACAGCAAACCGAGGATGACCAGGATGCCAGCAAAGGAGATGAGCTTCAGCATGGGTTCAGGGTCTCTGGTGGTTATCATGTACGGGGCCGGCGACATTACCACCCGAAACGGTGGGAATGTCGCCGTGGCGACCCCGATGGCAAGCGAACCGCCACATCTTCCCGCCCCGCATCCCCGTTCCGAGCACGAGGGCTCTGCCCGCCGCGAACTGACCGGCGGAGAAGAGGACTTCCTCATTCGCGAGGAGCCCCTGCTCATCAAGGTCGAAGACCAGCAGGTCTTGACGATGCGAACACCCGGTGACGACCTGCACCTCGCCGTCGGGTTCTTGTTGAGCGAGGGCGTAATCCAACGTGCGGAGGACATCGAGGATCACAGGTTCACAGCCGGTGACCCCCGAAGATTGCGAGCGGACACGATCGAACTTCACCCGGCCACGAGCAGTCGGGCGACGATTAGGGGGCGGCTCACGCGGACACACGAGATCCGGTCGTCGTGCGGGATCTGTGGCCTGACGGACCCCGACGATCTGCTCGAATCCACGCCCCCCTTGCTTCCCGGGATGCCGAAACTCACCGCGACCCAGATCGAGTCGTTCCACCGCGACTTCGAGACACGGCAACCGTTGTTCACGCAGACCGGCGCGTGCCACGGGGCGGTCCTCTTCGACGCGGGCGGCGCGCTGCTCGGCGCCGGCGAAGACGTCGGTCGGCACAACGCCCTCGACAAGGCGCTCGGGGCCGCGAGCATGGCCGGCCACGACCTCCAACAAGCGATCGCAGTCCTGTCCGGTCGCGCGGGATACGACTTGACGATCAAGTGCCTGCGAATGGGCGTCCCCGTCATCCTCTCCGTGTCGGCAGCTTCCGCGTTGAGCCACGATCTCTGCAGCGCCGCCGGCGGCACGCTCGTGGGATTCCTGCGCAAAGGGCGGATGAAGATCTACTGTGATGGCGGTCGGATCTCGGGTTAGCATCCCGAGACCCCAGATGCAGAGTCCCGCGCGCAAGAACACCGTCTCGGTCGCCGTCGGCAAAGTGACCGTCGGCGGGGGTCATCCCGTGGTCGTGCAGTCCATGACGAATACGGACACGGCGGATGCCGTAGCGACTGCGGCACAGGTCGCCGATCTCTACAACTCGGGATCCGAACTCGTCCGCATCACGGTCAACAACAAGGAAGCTGCCGCCGCCGTCCCGGAGATCCGCAAGCGCCTCATCGACGCATGCCTCGACGTGCCGTTGATCGGCGACTTCCACTACAACGGCCACGTTCTACTGAGCGAGTATCCTGAGACAGCCCGCTGTCTCGACAAGTACCGCATCAACCCCGGCAACGTCGGCAAGGGCGCAAACCACGACAAGAACTTCGCGACGATGATCCGCATCGCGATCGAACACGATCGCCCGGTCCGCATCGGAGTCAACGCTGGTTCCCTGGATCAAGAACTGCTGTCCAACCTCATGGACGAGAACTCCGCGTCGTCAGAACCTCAGAGCGCCGACGACGTGATGCTCGAGGCGATGGTCCAGAGCGCGCTGCTTTCGGCGCACGCCGCGGAGGAACTCGGTCTCTCGCGCGACAAGATCATCCTCAGCTGCAAGATCAGCGAAGTGCAGCAGCTCGTGCAAGTCTACACGATGCTCGCCGCGCGAACGGATCACGCACTGCACCTCGGACTCACCGAGGCCGGGATGGGCAACAAGGGAATCGTCTCCTCGACCGCCGGGCTCGCGATCCTCCTGCAGCGCGGCATCGGCGACACCATCCGGGTGTCCTTGACACCGGCACCCGGTGCTCCGCGCACAGAAGAGGTCCGCATCTGCCAGCAGATCCTGCAGAGTCTCGCCATCCGACCGTTCCTTCCCAGCGTGACGGCGTGTCCAGGATGCGGACGAACGACGAGCACGTACTTCCAGGAACTCTCCCAGACCGTCGAGCAGTTCCTCACCCGCCGGATGCCCGAGTGGAAAAAGGAACGCCCGCAGGTTGCCCTGCTGAAAGTCGCGGTGATGGGCTGCGTCGTCAACGGTCCGGGCGAGAGCAAGGCGGCGCACATCGGCATCAGCCTGCCCGGCACGGGCGAGGCGCCGCGCTCGCCCGTCTACATCGACGGCGCGCAGGTGATGACGCTCGAGGGGCCCACGCTGACGGACGACTTCTTGGCGCTGATCGAGGACTACGTCGCGAAGATGGTATGAAGGCAAAACGGCTCTCTCGGTCAAGCGGCTAGCCAGGACTACGCCCGCGGAATCGGTCCAGCGCGACGACAGCACGGCAGCACCGATCGCCAGAACACGTGGCTGGTGCCCTTTGGAATCACGGCGATCACGGTCTTTCCGGAAGAACCCGCGTCGTCGTCACTGCATCCAAACCCGAGAATCAGGACGGCGAGGAGACAAGGCGCGCGAAACTTCATGATCTACAGGCGCGCGAGGATGCGGGGGCCGGGATCCTCTCTCGTTTTGGCGACAGTGAGGGCCGCGACGAGTCGGCGGGAGGTCCGGTTCGCATCCTCTGCGGTTGCGCTGTGAATCTCCACCCAGGATTCATCTTCAGCGACCGGATCGCCGAGCTTCTTGAGCAGGACGACACCAACCTGCAAGTCGATGCGGTCTGTCGGTTGGCGGCGACCGCCGCCGAGCTCGACGGTGGCGCGACCGACGATCATCGGATCGATGTCGACGATGAATCCACCCACACTGGACCCGAGTCGCGACACGACGGGGGCAGTCGGCATCAACGAGTTGTCATCCACGATGCGCGGGTCGCCTCCCTGCTTCTCGACGTTGCGGAGGAAGCACTCCATCGCGGCACCGCGAGCGAGGATTTTCTGCAACTCACGTTCGCCCGCGGTCGCGTCGTCCGCGACGCCGGCGAGGACAAGCATCTCGCCGCCGAGTGCAAAGACGACCTCCATCAGGTCTGCGGGACCTTCGCCGCGAAGCGCGGCGATCGTCTCGCGCACTTCCAGCGCATTGCCGACAGCACACCCCAGCGGAGTATCCATGTCCGTCATCAGCACTCGCACGCGCTTGCCGGCCTCGTGGCCGACACGGACGAGGCTCTCCATCAGCGTCTCTGCATCCGTTCGGTTCTTCATGAACGCGCCGCGACCGACCTTCACATCCATCACCAGACCATCCAGCCCGGACGCGAGCTTCTTGCTGAGTATCGAACTCGTGATCAGCGGCACGCTCTCTACGGTCCCGGATACGTCGCGCAGTGCGTACATCCGTTGATCCGCCGGAGCCAGGTCGCCGGAAGGACCGGACATCACGAAACCGCAGTCCTTGAGCACCCGGACAAATCCGTCGGTGGAGAGGTCCGTCCGATAGCCCGGGATCGCCATCAGTTTGTCCAGCGTGCCACCGGTGTGCCCGAGTCCCCGACCGGAGATCATCGGCACGGGAACGCCCGCCGCAGCGACCAAGGGCGCGAGAACCAGGCTCACCTTGTCGCCCACGCCGCCCGTCGAGTGCTTGTCGACCTTCACGCCTTCGATCGACGACAGGTCGAGAACGACACCCGAGTCCCGCATCGCGAGCGTCAGATCAGCGATCTCCCGGACGCTCATGCCGCGGCAGCAGACCGCCATCAGGAATGCTCCGAGTTGACCGTCGCCGAATCCGCCATCGACGACTCCATCGACGAACTCGCGGATCTCCTCCTTGCTCAACTCCGCGCCATCGCGCTTGCGCTGGATGAGTTCCGCGGGGTGCCTACTCACTGTCTGTCACGGAGTTACTGTGATACGGGATGCCAGAGGGTCTTGACCTCTACGAATGGCTGCACGAGGTGCAGGTTGCAGAGCTTCTTCACGTTGTTCCAGTCCCTAGGCGGGAGGTCCGCAAATCGCACGCGTTTGACGCTGTCCGCCGCCGCTTCGGAAACCGAAACATCCGGTGCGCCGGCGATCAACAGCCCGTTGACGTCACGATGCGACGCGAACTGCGGCAGGAGTTCGGACTTCTCGCCGGCCAGGAGATTGATGACGCCGCCAGGCACATCGCTCACGGCGAGGAGCTCGCCGAGCGCGAGTCCGGAGAGAGGCGACGATTCGCTGACGAGCAGCACGACGGTGTTGCCTCCGGCCAGGATCGGAAGCGACATCGCGAGAGCTCCGAGCAGGCTCGGTTCGCCAGGGGCCACCGCACCGAGGACGCCGGACGGCTCCACGGTCGAGAAATTGAAGAACGGCCCGGCCACCTCGTTCTGCGCGCCGAGCAACTGTTGCAGCTTGTCCGGCAACCCGGCGTAGAAGGTGATCAGCTCTACAGCGGATGCGACCTCCTTCCTCGCCGCGCTCTCGCTGCGCCGATTGCCCGCACGGATCTCGTCGACGAGCGAACTCGTTCGGGTCGCGACCATCTCCGCCAATCGGTAGAGGATCTGGCCCCGGTTGTACGCCGTCATCCCACTCCACTTCGGCAGCGCGGCACGAGCCGCGACGACGGCCTCGCGCAGGTCCTTGCGACTAGCCATCGAGACGTTGAAACCCCCCGCGGCCTTCGGCTGAAACGTCCGCCCCGACTCGCTCCGGGGAAACTTGCCGCCGATGAAGAGCTTGTAGGTCTTTCTGACTTCGATGGTCATGCGTGTCTCACCCTTGCGTCAGTGGATCGTCGTGGCACTTCATGTAGGCGAGCAGTCCCTGCTTGCCACCCTCGCGACCGAATCCGCTCTCCTTGTAGCCACCGAACGGACTCGCCGCATCGAAACGGTTGAACGTGTTGTTCCAGACGACGCCGGCGCGCATACGCTCGGCCATCCACAGAATGCGCGAACCCTTCTCGGTCCAGATCCCCGCAGAGAGACCGTACCCCGTGTTGTTGGCTTTCTCGACCGCCTCCTCCGGAGTGCGAAACGTCAAGACGCCGAGGACCGGCCCGAAGATCTCTTCCCGGGCGATGCGGTGACTGAGGCTCACGCCGGTGAACATCGTCGGGCGGAACCAGTAGCCGCGGTCCGGCAGCGAACACGACGACTGGTGCAACGTCGCTCCTTCGGATTCGCCCGCAGCGACCATCTCCTCGATGCGCGCGAGCTGTTCCTTGCTGTTGATCGCGCCCATGTCGGTGTTCTTGTCCATGGGGTCCCCCACGCGGATCCGTTCCATCCGGCGGCGAAGCTTCTCCACGAACATGTCGTGCACGCTCTCTTGCACGAGGAGTCGCGAACCCGCGCAACAGACGTGTCCCTGGTTGAAGAAGATGCCGCACACGACGCCTTCGACGGCCTGATCGAGCGCCGCGTCCTCAAACACGATATGTGCAGCCTTGCCACCGAGCTCCAGCGTCAGGTCCTTGCCCGAACCTGCGAGCGTACGCTGGATCTCCTTTCCGACCGTGGTACTACCCGTGAACGCGACCTTGTCGATCCCGGGGTGGCGGACCAGCGCGGCGCCCGTCCGACCGTCGCCTGTCACGATGTTGACGACGCCGGGGGGCAGGTCAGCCTGTTGCAAGATCTGTGCGAGGTGCAACGCCGTCAACGACGTGGTCTCCGCTGGCTTGAGGACTACCGTGTTGCCGCAGGCCAAGGCCGGCGCGAGTTTCCACGCCGCCATGAGGAGCGGAAAGTTCCAGGGGATGATCTGGCCGATCACGCCCTTCGCCTCGACCTTCGAACCGGGGAACGCGAGGTGCAGCTTGTCAGCCCAACCCGCGTGGTAGAAGAACCACTGCGCTGCGAGGGGGACGTCGACGTCGCGGCTCTCGCGGATCGGCTTGCCACCGTCCATGGTCTCGAGGCAGGCGAGTTCGCGCGAGCGTTCCTGGATCAGGCGGGCGATGCGGAACACGTAGCGTGCCCGATCGCCTCCAGACATCGGACCCCAGACGTTCTCCTGGGCGTGCCGCGCGGCGGCGACCGCGGCGTCCACGTCGGCGTTGCCGGCCTGCGCGATCTTCGCCAAGGGTTCGGTCGTCGCGGGATTGACCGTATCGAAATGCTTGCGACTGCGAGGCGCCGTGAACTCCCCGTCGAGGAACAGGTCGTACTTGTCGCGGATCTTCACCTCGGACGACTGCGGCGCCGCGTCGTAGACCCACCGCTCTCCAAATGTCAGCTGGGGCGTCGAGGCATCGTCCGTCCGGGTCTTCGAAGTCTTTCCCATTCTAGTCCTTGCTGAATTCCTCGGGCCTTTGGTAGTTCCCGTCGTCCAACCGCGCCAACTGCATCAGCAGATCATTGACGAGCGAGCTGGCTCCGAACCGGAACAACTCCGACGTCATCCAGTGGTCACCGACAGTCTCGTTGATCATAGCGAGGTAGCGCAGCGCGATCTTGGCCGAACTGATTCCACCCGCCGCCTTCACGCCCACGAGCCTGCCGGTCTCGAGGAAGTGGTCGCGCACGGCTTCCAACATCAACAACACGACGGGCATCGTGGCCGCGGGCTTGACCTTGCCCGTGCTGGTCTTGATGAAGTCCGCTCCCGCGAGGATCGCGATGCGGCTCGCGCGGCGGACGTTGTCGTAGGTCGCGAGCTCTCCGGTCTCGAGGATCACCTTCAAGTGGGCGTCGCCACAAGCCCGTTTGATCTGGCAAATCTCGTCAAAGACGAGGCCGTAGTTGCCCGACAGAAACGCGCCCCGGTCGATCACCATGTCGACTTCGCTCGCACCATCACCGACGCAACGGGCTGTCTCTTCGATCTTAACGTCGAGCGCGGTTCGACCCGAGGGGAAGCCCGTGGCGACGGAGGCGACCGCGACGGATGAATCACGGACGGCCTCGACCGCAGTACTCACGAGGTCAGGGTAGACGCAAACCGCGGCGACCGACGGGAGACCCGGTGCAGGACAAATCGCCTTGCGGCACATGGCGGCGACCTTCCCTCGAGAGTCCTTGCCCTCGAGCGTCGTGAGGTCCGTCATGCTCAGCGCCATCAGCAGACCCTGTCGCTTCGCGTCCTTCTTGATGGACCGCGTGGCGAGCTCGGCGGCTCTCGTCTCGAGGGAGATTCCGTCCACGGGTGGGACGCGGAATTCAGGCGGTGCAACGGCGGGGCGAGTCATCGGCGGGGTTCATTGTGCCAGTTCCGTCGGTTTCGATCCACGGCTTCAGAACAGGAACGGCTCCGGCAACAGTTCGCTGAGAAGCACCTGGCGCGCGATGCCGGAGGAGTTCGCGATCACGATCTCCATGTCGGGACCGAACTCAGCCAAGACCTGCCGGCACGCGCCGCACGGATAGGTCGGCTGCGCGGTGTCCGTGAAGATGACGCAACGCGTAAACTTCTGCGCCCCCTCGGCGACGGCGCGGCACACGGCGGCACGTTCGGCACAGATGGTGAGTCCGTAGCTCGCGTTTTCGACGTTGCAACCCGTGAAGACCTGGCCGTCCTCGGCGACGAGTACCGCGCCGACGTGGAAGTTCGACGCGGGCGCGTAGGCCTTCGCCGCGACGTCGCGGGCCTGCGCGACGAGGGGGTCGAGTGTCGGGTCGGTCATTGCGTCACCGTAGCCCGCCCGATTGGGGGCACACAAGAAAAAGCCATACGCGTCGGGCATGATTGCGCCGCGGCCAAGACCGAACTCGACCGACGGTTGCCCATGGACGATGAGGTCGTGTCCGCGATTCACGCAGGAATGCAGAAGGGCGTCGAGGAAGGCTGGCTCGTTCCGCGTGAGAGCGGTCCGGTCAGGTTCGGTCGCCTCGCGAAGGAGCACAACGGATTCAGTCTCGACGTGGTGCTATCCGGTGGCGACGGTTCACGTCCCTGGCGTCAGCGGCGACGAGATGCTGATCCTCTACGTGCTCCCGGACGGCGCGGTCGAGTGGGTCTAGTCTTTCGCGGCGTCAGTGCACGAGGCACTCTTTGACGCCCCGGCCCTCGACGGCGATGACGACAAGGCGCAGGGGTCCATAGCGGACGGTGTCGCCGACCTGGGCGGGGCAACCGAGTTGGAGGAGCACGTAGCCTGAGATCGTCTCCGCGTCGGTCGCGGGAAGTTCCCGATCGAGGACCTCCGCGAGCTCGACCACGCGCAGCGTGCCGTGCACGTGTAGCCGTCCTGCGTCGTCACGATAGGCCTCGATCCGACCCTCGAAATCGACGTCGCCCTCTTCGATCGTACCGACGACCTCCTCGAAGAGATCCTTCACCGTCAGGATGCCTGCCGTACCGCCCTGCTCATCCATCACGATCACGGCGTGGGTCCGATCCCGACGCATCGCGCCGAGAACGCGATCAAGCGTCATCGTCTCGGGCACGAATGTGATCGGTCGCACATGCTCGCGCGTCAGACCCTTCCACGAGCGCAGCAGACTGAGGAGATCGCGAATGTGCACCATCCCGACTATCTGATCGAGATCTTCCTCGTACACCGGGTAGCGCGTGTGCTGCCCTTCCTTCAGAACCTGGCTGATGTCCTCGGGCGTCGCGCCGAGCGGAATCCCGTGCATCGCGACTCGCGCGACCATCACGTCGTCTGATTTCAACGAAGAGAAGTCGAACATCTCACTCAACGCGCGACCAGACTCGCTCCGGAGCTCGCCTTCCTTGTGGCTCTCGCGGACGATGTGAAGCAAGTCCTCCTCGGTGTGGTGCGACGACTCCTCCGCATTCGAACGATCGATGCCGAACAGGAGCAGGATTCGATTGCTCACCCACTCGAGAACGACGACCAGCGGAAGCAGGAAGACTCGCGTCCCAATCACCAGCGGAACCGTCAGGAAGACCGTACGCCTCGGGCGTGACAACGCGATCGACTTCGGCACCATTTCGCCGAGCACGACGTGCAAGTAGGTCAAGATCCCGACCGCCAGGATGGTCGCGACAAGGTGCGCGGTCCATAACCCGGCCTCGCCGAGGCCCGCGAACGCCACGGACAGTGCGGTCGCGAGCGTCTTCTCGCCGTACATGCCGAGCCCGAGACTCGCAAACGTCACGCCGAGTTGGGTCGCCGCGATGTACCGATCCTGAACTCGCGGATTGTCGAGAATCGACTTCACCCGCATCGCTCCCCGGTGACCCTCCTCCGCCATGGTGTCGATCGAGAGCCTGGAGACGCCGACCATCGCGAACTCCGCCGCGACGTACATCCCGTTCACGATGACAAGCGCGAAGATGATCAAGACGACGCCGATCGTGATGCTATCCATCGATCACCTCCGGCGCCTTACTCCCCGTTGCCGGACGAGCGAGGACCGACGTGACGACGTGGTTCTCGACGGACTCGATTTGAAGTTCGATTCCTTCGATGACCAGATCCTCGCCGACCTCAGGCAGATAACCGACGCTCTCGGTGATGAACCCCCCCACGGTCGTCGACGAACCCGTCCACGTCTCGCCGATCCACTCGGACACGGCATCCAGCCGTAGACGCCCCGGGAGCCGGACCATCCCGTCCGGGAGCCGCTGTGGCGTCTGCGACGAGGCGCTGAACTCGTCGCCGACCTCGCCGAACACGTGGGTGAGGACGTCCTCCAGCGTGACGAGACCAGCCACGCCTCCGAATTCATCCATCACCATCGCCTGCATGGTCTTCTTCTCACGCATGGTCGCGAGCAGCCGATCCGCGGTCATGCCTTGGTTGACGAAGAACATCGGTCGAATCAGCTTCAACCAATCCTTGATCGCTCCCTTCTCTACCGCGTGGCGCGCCAGGTCCTTGGTATGGATGACGCCGATTACGTCGTCAATCGACCCGTGGTAGACCGGCATCCGCGTGTGGCCACCGTCGATCACGAGCTGCACGACGTCCGCGTCGTTCGACTCTTCGTCGAGCGCTGCGATGTCGCGGCGAGGGATCATGAGCTGCCGGGCCGTGACGATTTCCAGATCGAGTACGTGCTGCAGGAGGTCGTGCTGATCTGCCTCGATCGTGCCCTTGTCCCGACTCTGCTCGATCATCAAATCGATCTCCTGACGCGAATGCACGTGCCGGTGCGCCACGACTGGGGCTCGGATGACCCAGACTGTCCTGCGGGCGCTCCCGTTCAGGAAGGCGATCACGTACGCGAGCAACCACTTGATCATCACGACCGGCCAAACCGTGATCATTGCCACGCGTTCCGGTCGGTGCAGCGCCAGAGACTTCGGCACCTGCTCGGCCAACACGACCTGCAAGGCCGTCAGAACGAACAGCACGATCACGATCGCCACCCCATGCGCCGCCACCATCGAACCAAACGCCGGCTCGAAGAACGCTGCGATCCGGTGCTCGCCGTACGCGCCGAGGCAGAGACTCGTCGTGGTGATCCCCAACTGGCAGGAGGAGATGTAGCGATCGAGCTTGTTCGCGTCGGTGACGTACGGCAGGAGAAGTCGCGCCGAACGGCCACCACGTTCGGCATACTTTCGGATGCGACCCTCCCGAGCACCCAGCGCGGCAAACTCTGCAGCCACAAAAAGTGCGTTGAGCGCCAGCAGCGACACCAGAACGATCGTGGCGGTCAGCAGGGCGACCTCCTCGATGCGCGTCGCGCGAGTCCTGCTCTGTCAGTGGTAGAGGGAGGTTCGTCGTCGACGAGGACCTCGTCGTCCCGCGAACCGCGCGGGCTTTCGGGTTGCCAGACTGCGCGCATCACTTCTTCGGCCTGAACACCTCGACCACTTCGGGGTTGCCCGTAAGGTACGGTCCGCCGATCAGGTCGATGCAGTAGGGAATCGCGGGCATGATCGCGTCGAGACAGACTCGAATCGAACCAGGCTTGCCGGGCAAGGTCACCACGAGACTCTTGTCGGCAATTCCTGCAGTCTGACGTGAAAGGATCGCCGTAGGAACTCCAACGCACAAGGAGGCAGCGCGCATCTTCTCGCCAAATCCGGGGAGAAGCTTCTCACAAGCCTCCTCGAGCGCCTCCGGCGTGACGTCCCGGGGGGCCGGACCGGTGCCGCCGGTCGTGCAGATCAGGCCGCATCCCGAAGCGGCGAAATCGCGGATCGCGGCCACGATTCCCGGCTGCTCGTCGGGGACCACCTTCCGGAGATAGTCGCAGGGAGTCGCCAGGTACTCGCGCAAGACCTCCTCGATGGCCGGACCGGACTTGTCCTCGTACTCACCGCGGCTGGCTCGGTCGGAGATCGTCAAGATCCCGATTTTCGGTAGATCATCTGTCATGGGTCTCGCGGGGATATCGACCCGCGATCGGGCGGAGTTTCATACCGCCGACGATCGCGGAATACACCCGGAAAACGCCTGGGTGACCCGAGTATGGTGCCCGCGATGGCCGACCGCTTCTACTTCCGCCAGCTCCTGTCCGGTCGCGACTTTGCGAAAGACGATCCCATCGCCGGACAGATGCTGAACTTCGTCTACCTGATCGGCGATCGGGAAGAAGGCGTCGCCCTCGTCGTCGACCCGGCATACGCCGTCGATGAGATCCTGCAGGTCGTGGAGGACGACGGCATGCGCCTCGTTGGCACTCTCGCCACCCATTTCCATCCCGATCACGTCGGCGGCGACCTGTTCGGCCATGACGTGGAGGGGATTGGCTGCTTGCTAAAACGGCAGGGCATGAAGGTGCACGTCCACAAGGACGAAGCCCGCTGGGTCAAGATGATGACCGGTGTCTCCGACAGCGATCTCGAGGTGCACGACAGCAGCGACATCGTCAAGGTCGGCGAGATCTCGGTCGAACTCATCCACACGCCGGGTCACACACCCGGCAGTCAGTGCTTCCTCGTCGAGAACCGCCTCGTCGCCGGAGACACGTTGTTCCTCGATGGTTGCGGTCGCACCGACCTTCCCGGCGGCAACGCCCGCGACCTGTACCTCAGCCTGACCCAACGATTGTCGAAGGTCCCCGACAGCGCCGTCCTGTTTCCGGGTCACCTCTACTCCCGAGACGGCCAGGCCAAGCTCGGCGAGACGCGCCGCAAGAACCCGGTGTTCCAACCGAAAACCGAGGAACAGTGGCTGCAGATGTTCGGCCCCGGCTTGCTGTAAGCTCTGACGAAACCGATGAGCACGCAACGAGAGACCCAGGAAACGCAGAGGCAGGGATCGTCACGGATGCACACCGACGGCAAGCTGTCGTTTCGGAGGCGCGTCCCTATCGTCGACGACCCCGACCTGCCCCTGATCCTCGGCGGCGAGAATCCTCCAGACCTCGACGAGATCGTCCCCGCCAGATTCGAGCACGTCGAGATCGAGGTCGGACCGGGCAAGGGCGCGTTCCTCCTCGCTGCGGCGGAGGCGAGCCCCGACACATTCATGCTCGGTATCGAAGTCGCGTCCGCGTACGCAAAGCACTCCGCCGAACGCTTGAAGAAGGCGGGCCGCAACAACAGCGTGCTCCTCGTCGACAACGCCAAGGTGTACCTGAAGGAACAGTGCGGGAACGCATCCCTCGACCGCCTACATGTGTACTTCCCAGACCCGTGGCCGAAACGCCGGCACCGGAAACGTCGCTTCCTGACGTCCGAGATGCCAGACGTGGTCCACCGCGTGCTGAAGCCGGACGGATGGCTGCTCGTCGCCACGGACAACGCGGCTCTGGCGGGCGAGATCACCCGAGTACTCGGCAGCGCCAGCGGACTCGTGCGGGACGAAGACGAAGAACGACGCCTGAGAGCCGGACCCGGGGGTCACGGTTTCTCGCCGACGAGCTTCGAGCGAAAGTACATCGAAGAGGGTCGGATCATCCGCCGCTACGCGTTTCGGACCGCGTAGCGCTACCTGTTTGGATCGATCGTGGGCTGCGCCCCGCCGGTCGAGACCGAGGGTGAGACCAGGGCGGGGAGCGAGGTGTCGGTGACGGGTCCACTCGACCCGGTCGGCCCGGGGAGATGAGCCCGGTCGACCTCCAGGCGCCCACCATTCCCCTGGCCAGCACCGTCGCTTGTCGACGGGACCGTTGGGGTAGCGACGTCGCCGGGCGACGGAGTCTGTTGGGAGGCCCCGCCGGGTTCCCGTAGACCGGGTCGATCCAGCACCAGGACGCCCACGAGGATCGTCAGGGCCAGGGTCGAGCACAGCCAGGTACGGCGACGAATCTTCACGGAGGGCCTACGGAGGGAGGCGTGTTGATGGCTTCTGAAAATCCAGGGGGGGGGAAAAGCGGGCTCACCGGATCCGAAGGGGGCGAGCATCCGCAAACCCGGACGCGGCGGGGGCCCATGTTGTCACGACTAGCTCCGGATTGGATGAAGTTTCACCGAGTTTCCCCAAGACGCGAGCCTCGCGCCCGGTTCCCCCATCTCCTATCCTCCCCGCCCGCCCGCAGGACCCCACTGAGATGACCGACAGGATCGCCGAAGACCGGCTACAGAAACTGAAGACCCTCCGAGAGCGGGAGATCGAGCCATTTCCGGCCCGAGTGCCCGCCTCCACCCCCATAGCCGAGTGCCTGGAAGGGATCGACTCCCGCCAGGACGAAGTCGTCACCGTCGCCGGTCGGCTCGGGCACGTTCGGGACTTCGGCAAGCTCCGCTTCGCCCACCTGCGCGACCTGTCGGGGAACATCCAGATCGGATTCCAGCGGGACGACCTCCCGGACTTCTGGCCGAACCGCAAGCTCATCGAGACCGCGGACCACGTGGTGATCCGCGGTCGGCTCGGCAAGACGAAGAAGGGCGAGGACACGATCTGGGCGGACGATGTGGTGCTGGCGAGCAAGTGCTTGCGGCACCCGCCGGAGAAGTGGCACGGCATGAAGGACACGGAGGCGCGTTACCGCATGCGCTACGCCGACCTCTTCGCCAACCCGGAAGTGCGGGACACGTTCGTCATCCGCAGCAAGGTAGTCGCCGAGATCCGAAACTACTTCCAGAGCCTCGGCTACCTCGAAGTAGAGACGCCCATCCTGCAGTCGATCTTCGGCGGCGCCACGGCACGACCGTTCCAGACCCACCACAACGCCCTGGACATGCCACTGTTCATGCGCATCGCGCCGGAGCTCTACCTGAAGCGCCTGATCGTCGGCGGCATGGAGCGGGTGTTCGAAGTCGGGCGCGTCTTCCGCAACGAAGGCATCAGCATGCGGCACAATCCGGAGTTCACGATGGTCGAGTCGTACGAGGCCTATGCCGACTACCGCACGATCATGGAACGTGTCGAGGGGTTGTTCGCGCATCTCTGCGAACTCGTGATCGGCAAGACGACCGTCACCTTCCGCGAGAAGGAATACAACCTGCGCCCACCGTTCGACAAGAAGCGCTACTGCGAGCTCTTCAGTGAAGCGAACAACGGGCTCGACTTCTTCGACGAAGACGGCGTGCGCACGCGGGCAAAGGAACTCGAACTGAAGACCGACGGTCTGCCGTGGGAGAAGGTCGCCAATGACATCTTCGAGGCGACCGTCGAGGACAACCTCGAGGGTCCGGTGTTCGTGTACGATTATCCGACGGCGATCTGCCCCCTCGCGAAGCAGAGCCCGGACGACCCGCAAGTCGCCGAACGCTTCGAACTCTTCGTCGCGGGGATGGAGCTCGGCAACGCGTTCTCCGAACTGAACAACCCGCAGGATCAGGAGGAGCGCTTTCGCAAGCAGCTCGAACACGTCGACGACGAATCATCCTCCGTAATGGACGAGGACTACGTCTCGGCACTCGAGTTCGGCATGCCCCCGACCGGCGGCCTCGGCATCGGAGTCGACCGCCTCTGCATGTTGCTGACGGGCTCGTCGACGATTCGCGACGTGGTGCTGTTCCCGCTGCTGCGCCAAATAAAGGACGCCCCACCCGAAGACAAGGCGACGGACGGCGCGGCGGGCACACAATAGAGATGGCGACGCCTGACCGATTCCTGGCCGTTCCGCGTTCCAAATAGCTGTCCGTCCCCGATCTGGAGACCCCTTGCCACCTGCCTTTTCCTGGTTCCTGGCGCTTCGCTACCTGGCAACCCGCTGGGTCAACCTGATCGGCATGCTGGGCATCGCGATCTCTGTGTGGGCGATGATCGTCGTGGTGGCCGTCTTCTCCGGGTTCATTGGTGACACCCGCCGGGGCATCGAGAACGCGTCCCCGGATCTCCTCGTGACGGAACTGCCTCTCGGCACGGACTTCGCCCCGCTCCGGGAAGCGCTCATGCAGGATCCGGACGTGGTAGCCATCGCACCCCGTCTAAGCCACGACGCGATCCTGTTTCCGATCGGCGGTTGGCAGCTGCCAAACGGCACCGATCCGATCGCCGCGGGAGCAGCATCCGCCGGCAACAACTACGTGCTGCTGCTCGGCATCGACGCAAAAGCCGAAGCCAAGGTGACGCCACTACGCGAATGGCTGACCGACGCCGCAGATGGTGAGTCACCACGTGGATTGGGCGTGAGCAACTTCGACGTCGAGAACGTGGACGACCCGTTCTGTGTATCTCCTACTCGGATCCGCCGCGCTGCATCTCGAGCGCGTACGCCGTTGAAGGGAACGATGCTCGGCCCCCAACATGGCTTCATTCTCGGAATGGACCGACTTCGCGGCGGCGACGCGATCATCCCTGGACAACGCGTCGATATCGTGAGCGTTCGATTCGAGAAGGGCGAGAAGAAGGACGGCAAGCAGGACTTCGACCTCAAGAAGATCAAGATCAACAGCTACCTGTCGGGGGCGTACGCCACAGACCACCGGTTCTTCGATCTCGGAACCTGTCTCATCGACATCGAGGACCTCCGCGACGCGCTCGGCGAAGGCGTTCTCTCCGAGCGTGAGCTCGTGACCGAGGTCGCCATCCGATTGCGCGACGGCGCGGATGCCCTGCTGGTCAAGTCGCGCGTAGACGCGATGTTGAAGGGCGACGCCAAGACGCTCACGTGGGAAAAACAGAACCAGACGTACCTCGGCGCGGTGGACCGCGAGCGAACGCTGATGAAGGTCGTGTTGTTCGCCGTCCTCACCGTCGCGGGCTTCTTGATCTTCGCGACGCTACACATGATGGTCGTCCAAAAGACGAAGGACATCGGGATCTTGACGTCGTTGGGCGCCACGCCGGGCGGCATCGGCGCCGTGTTCGTTCTGAGCAGCCTCGCGATCGGCTCCGCCGGTT
>CAYYAQ010000006.1:70935-78333 GCA_964469555.1 uncultured candidatus Brocadiaceae bacterium
GTCTCGGGTTCAGGTTCAGGCGTGGTGGGCGTGATCGGCTCCGCCGGTTGCGCCCTCGGGCTGTCATCCGGCTACCTGAGCGCGTTATTCCTGAACGACATCTGCCGTGCGTCCGGGATCCAGCTCTTCCCCGAGAGTCTCTACGCGATCGACGAAGTTCCGATCAATCTGGAGATGACGTGGATGATCCAGGTCGCCGCCGGCGCCCTCGTCCTATCGCTGATCGTGGCGTGGTTGCCGGCGCGTCGCGCCGCGCGCCTCGACCCCGTCAAGGCCCTCATGCACGAATAGAGTGCGCGGAATCGTCCGTCCATCACCAACATGTCCCACCTCCTCCGCTGCCAAGCGCTCACCAAGAGCTACTTCCTGGGCAAACGCGAGATCTCGGTCCTGCGCGGGGTCGACATCAGCGTCGAGCACGGCGAGATGCTCGCGCTACTCGGCCAGTCCGGCGCCGGCAAGTCCACGCTCCTCTACTTGATGGGCCTCCTCGACCGACCGACAGGTGGAAGGATCGAATTCGACGGCACGGACGTCACCGACTTCTCCAACTCGGAACGGGCATCCCTCCGCCACAGTCAGATCGGATTCGTATTCCAGTTCTACCACCTGATCCCCGAACTCTCGGCCCTGCAGAACGTCAGGCTCGGGCAGATGATGCAGACCCCCCCGCTGACCTACTTCAAGAACCGCAAGGCCGTGACGCGGCGCGCCGAGGAACTGTTGGAGATGGTCGGGCTCTCGGATCGGATGCCCCACCGCCCCAACGAGCTCTCCGGTGGCGAGCGCCAGCGCGTCGCGATCGCCCGCGCCCTGATATCCGAACCCCGCATCATCCTGGCAGACGAACCGACCGGTAACCTGGACACGCAGACCGCGGAGGGAGTGCTGCAGATCCTGTTCAACCTGAACCGCGAACAGGGCATCGGGTTCGTCCTCGTCACTCACAACGAAGAGCTCGCCACGCGGTGTGACCGCACGGTTCACCTGAGGGACGGCCAGGTCGTGGACTGATGTATCGCTACTACCTCGCACACCGCTTCATGGTCAGCCGCCCCATCAACCTGTTGGGGGTCCTGGGCGTCATGCTCGGCGTGTGGGCGTTGATCGTGGTCGTCTCGATCTTCGATGGTTATCGCGAAGAGTTGCGTAACCAGTTCACGATGACGTCCTCGGACCTCTCGATTCGAAGGCTTGGGTCGCGCGCGGATTTCGAGCGGGTGCGGCAAGTCGTCGAGAATGATGCCAATGTCGCGGCGTGTTCCCCACGACTCGTCTGGAGCGGGATGATCCACCCACGTGATGAGAATCAACTCCGCACGTGGCTTCCCGGAGCGATCGAGAAGAACGGTCGATTCGTCACCGTGACGGGGATCGACCCCAGGTTCGAGAGCAAGACGACGAAACTCGTGGACTGGATCAGCGGCGTCGACAACCAGTCACTGCGCGTCGACTTGGAGGCGCTCCGCCCCGGCGCGAACTGGATCCTGGTCAGCAGTCGAAAGGCCAAGGCGAAAAACCTGAAGGTGGGTGACGACCTCAAGATCACGACCGCGCGGATTCACTACCACCGTGGCAGCCAGACGACGAACTTCCTCGCGTCCGAGTTCAAGGTGGCAGGAGGCTACAAGACACGCCACGCGGGATTCGACAACCTGGTCGTCTTGGTTTCGATCGACCAACTGCGCGACTTGATCTCGAGTTCGAACTCGGGATTCGTCAACGAAGTCGCTGTCAAGCTCAGGTCAATGAAGCCAGCGGCCCTGGAGCAAACGCGGCAGCGGGTCTTCGACGCGCTCCGCGCGCTGCCAGAGTACCTGCACGAACCGGCCATCGTCCGCATCGCTGGCGAACAGGAGAGAGGATTCATGATGGCGATCGCCCACCAGGGCGGCCTGATGAAGCTCATCCTCTTCGTGATCATGGTCGTCGCGGGTTTCCTCGTGTACGCGACGCTGTCGATGATGGTCACCGAGAAGACGCACGACATCGGCGTGCTCAGCGCGCTCGGCGGCACGAAGATCGGCGTCATGCAAGTCTTCTTGACGAGTGGATTCGCGATCAGCCTCGTGGGCACTGCGCTCGGCGTGGGCACGGGATGTTTGACGTCGATCTACCTGAACGACTTCAACGAGTTCATGAAGGCCTCGTTCGGCATCGATCTCTTCCCATCCGATATCTACAATCTCCCCGGCGTGCCGTACGATCTCGATCCCAAGTGGATCGGAATCGTCGTCTCGAGTTCTCTGATCCTCGGACTCGTGGTGTCTGCGCTCCCCGCGTGGCGGGCGATGAGCAACGACCCGCTCGAGTGCCTTCGCGACAAGTAGTCCCCGTCCGGGACTTGATTCTCGCGCGGACTGCGGTCCAAATAGGGGTATGCGTCTCCCCGGAATTCTCGTGAGATTCGCGCTCGTCGCCGTGACGACGTTTCTCGCCGGCTGCCACACCACGAGCGGACGCGCGATCGAGAGCCGAATCGGTGGCTCCCTGAACAAGCTGTGGCGAAGCACGACCCAGGTGATCTCGGGCGAGACCGGAAGGAGCGGGAGATTCCGGCGCAGCACGCATTACCGCGCGTGGCAACCCCAGACCCGGTTGGCGGCGCTGGGGACCAGCGTGCGTTCCAACCTGGCCCGATCCGGTGACCGCATCGTCGCGATGCCGGGGCGACTGCTCCAATTCCCGATGGACGCAACAAGGGACGCTGTGAAGCGGATCCGCTCGTTCGGACACCGAGACGACCCGCTCGTGCAGAATCACGAGCCCGGCCATCTCGTCGGACGCCTCGTCGACGGGATCGCCAGCCTCGCGCGTGGATCAGAATTCACGCGACCCATCCTGGGCGGCCCCGGCGATCCCGACCGGTCGACGGACCCCGATGTCGTGCGGCGCCAGGAGACGTGGATCGAGCGGCTGTTGCGACGATTCTGACGCGTCTTTTTCCGGCCTCGCAACAATGCTGGCGGTAACGTAGTGGCAGTATGCGTCCACCCATCCTCCCCGTCGTCACCCTCTCGATCCTGATCTGCGGCACGGCGTCCGCACAGCAAAAGCCCCTCCCAGAGGATCGCGCTCCCGGGGCGATGACCATCAGCAAGAAAGAACTCAAGGCCTGGCTGACAAAGCTGACGTCGAAGGAATTCGGCGGGCGCGGGACCGGTCAACCCGGATTCCAGTTGGCCGCGGACTACGTCAAGGATCACTTCAAGGCACTCGGTTTGAAGCCGGGAACGAAGGACGGGAAGTACTTCCAGGCCATCCCGTGGTCGATGACCGGACCCGGCGAGGACTCGTTCAAGTTCCAGGTCAACAAGGGTGGGAAGACGGTGCAC
Organism: uncultured candidatus Brocadiaceae bacterium; assembly: GCA_964469555.1. Lineage (GTDB taxonomy): Bacteria > Planctomycetota > UBA1135 > UBA1135 > UBA2386 > CAYYAQ01. The sequence continues at coordinate 74,271 of CAYYAQ010000006.1, forward strand.
GGAGTGAAGCTCGCGGCTGTGCACGGAAACCTCGGCAAGTCGGTCAAGACCTCGGGCAAGGGCATGGTCGCCCTGGTGCCCGATCTGGACGATGTCTCGCTCGAAGACATCGAACTGGAAGGCACCATCCTGTTCCTCGTCGTCAACGACGAGAGCGCCGGTCCGCGAACCCGGGCGCGGGGCATCCGCGAGTTGCAGGCGGACGCCCGTCGCTCCGGCGCTGGCGCGGTGTTCCTCGTGGACTCGAAGACGTACCAGGCGACTACGAAACTCAGTGGCGCCGTCTCAGCGGGCCGGGGCCGCGCCGCTCGCGGGAGGTTCCTCCGCCCGAACAGCTTCATCATCGACGAGGCGGAGTTCGAACGCCTGACGACCGCCATCGGCAAGGACCACAAGAAGATGCTCGGGTCCGAGGGTGTCGTGCCGCTCGGCGCCACCATCGAGGTCAACATCACCTCGAAGACGAAGCAGGCCCCGGCCTACAACGTGCTCGGCGTCCTCGAGGGAAGCGATCCGCAGCTGAAAGACGAGTGGGTCGTCATCGGCTGCCACCTCGACCACCTCGGCATCCGCCGCGGGACGATCTACCCCGGAGCGGACGACGACGGCTCGGGCAGCGTCGGGCTCATGGCGATCGCCCAGGCCTTCGCCAAGAACAGCAAGAGGCCGCGCCGGAGCATCATGTTCGCCGCGTTCTGCGGCGAAGAGATGGGGCTGATCGGCTCGAGCTACTTCGCGAAGAACCCGCCGATGAAACTCTCGCAGATCGTCACCGAGTTGCAGATCGACATGATCGGGCGCAACGAGACGGGATCACGAGGCATCGAGAAGGCCGAGGACAACGAGAACAGCGTGCACTTGATCGGCACGAAGAAGCTCTCCAAGGACCTCCACGAGCTGTGCCTCCGACTCAACAAGGATCGGGCGAAATTCGATCTGGAGTGGGACGAGGAGAACGTCTTCTACCGGAGCGACCACTGGAACTTCGCAAAGTACGGCGTGCCGATCGCGTTCTTCTTCACCGGCTTCCACCGGGACTATCACCGCCCGACCGACACCATCGAGAAGATCAACTTCGACAAGCTCGCCCGCATCGCGCGCTACGTCTACGACCTCAGCTTCGAGCTCGCGGATGCCAGCCAGCGACCGATGGTCGAGGCTGACCTGTGGAAACGGCTGCAGCGGAAGGGCTCGAAGAAACCGGCGGCGCCGGTGCGCGAAGTGAAGTAGCCGTCCGCCGGCTGCAGAATCGAATCACGCAGGGACGCCCCGGGAAAGAAAAGCGGCAGGCCCCGATCGCCCTGGCTCAACACGAGATGGCATGCCCCCCGAGAGCGCAGGGAACACCGCCGTTCCACGACCACGGGCTACTAGAAGTCGTCGCGCAGCGCCTTCGGCGGGCCGAGGATATCCCCCGTGACCAACGCCCGGGCTACGTCCGAGAGATCGAGGTAGGCACTGCCCCGCGAAACCATCGCCCTCCTGTGGCGAGCGAATCCGCGAACTTCCTGCCCGCCCATACCAGACCCGGCGAAGCGGCTTGCGAGACTGCTCTGACGAGGCCTCCGCGTGAGGGTACCCGGATCGGGATCCTTCAGACCCTTAGCCCGGAGGAGATCGCGAAGATCGCCGCCGTGGGAGGGCTCAGCATTGGGCTCAGCATTGGGCTCAACATTGGGCTCAACATCGAAGGCAAACGCAGAAGACGCGACGGGCGGCTCGTACACCTCCTCGATCACCTCGACACTGGACTCCGCACGCTCGAGCCCCATCATCCGACGAATCTCTGCGGCAATGTCCTCCGGCGTCTGCCGTCGGACCGGTTCTTCCCGCGGAGTGTCCTGGCTGTCGGGCGGCCCGCCGACCGTGGGCTCGGGGCGACCCGTTCGTTCATGTGGACCTTGCTGCTGCTTCTTCTTCGCCTGGCGCGACAGGGCGCCGATGACCGCCTGGAACAGGAAGTAGGCGGCGATGATCCAGAGTGTCTTGGTCATGGTGGCCTCGGTGGTGCAGGCGCTCCTAGTCCTTGACCTTGCCCTTGTCGCGCTCTTCCTGGACCTGGTGCTCTTCGCCCGCGGCGATCTGGGTCCGCATCTTCGTATCGGATTCGATGTTCTTCATGCGGTAGTAGTCGAGGATGCCCAGGTTCCCCGCGCGGAACGCGTCGGCCATGGCCTTGGGCACCTCGGCCTCCGCGAGGACGAGCTTGGCGCGGTTCGCCATCACCTCGGCGACCTGCTCCTGCTCCATGGCGACAGCCATGGCACGCCGCTCTTCTGCCTTCGCTTGCGCGATGCGCTTGTCGGCTTCGGCCTGGTCGGCCTGCAGCTTCGCGCCGATGTTCTCGCCGATGTCCACATCCGCGATATCGATCGAGAGGATCTCGAACGCGGTGCCAGCGTCGAGACCGCGACCGAGCACGGACTTCGAGATGTTGTCCGGGTTCTCGAGCACCTGCTTGTGGGTGTCGGACGAACCGATCGTCGAGACGATGCCCTCACCCACCCGGGCGATGATCGTCTCCTCGGTCGCTCCACCGACCAGACGCTTGATGTTCGTGCGCACGGTCACGCGCGCCTTCGCGAGCACCTGGATGCCATCCTTCGCCATGGCGGCGATCTTGCCGGTCGCGGGGGCATCGATGACCTTGGGGTTCACGCAAGTCTGCACCGCCTCGAGCACGTTTCGACCCGCAAGATCGATCGCGCACGCACGCCGAAAGTCGAGATCGAGGTTGGCGCGGTCCGCGGCGATGAGCGACCCGACGACGCGGAGCACGTTGCCACCGGCGAGGTAGTGGGCTTCGAGCTCCTTCACGGAGACCACTTCGAGACCAGCCTGGACGGCGCTGATACGCGCGCGGGCGATCACGGTGGGGCTGACCTTGCGCAGGGACATGCCGACGAGCGCGAAGAGTCCGATGTTCGCCTTTGTCAGCGTCGCCTGGATCCAAAGATTGATGAACTTCGAGACGAAGATCAGGAAGACGACGAAGACCAGGACGACGCCGCCGACGACCCATGGCCAGAAGGTCTCGGTCCAGGGGGTTTGTGCTAGATACAACTCGGTATTCCTTCTCGTGCTAGTGCGAGGCTTGTGGTTGGGAGGGAGTTCAACTCGACTGCGCGTCGCGTGTGACCACGACCTGATTCGTTTCGACCTTGATAACCTTGAGCGGGCAGTCCTTCTCAAGCATCTCGCCCCGCGTGATCACGTCAACTCTTCGCCCGTCGATCTGGGCGAAACCCGCGGGTCGGAGATCGCAGAGCGCGACCCCGGACTTGTGAAGATAGGTCGCCAGGCCGTCTTCCTGGGCCCCCCCCGTGACCTCCTCGTTGGGGCGAGCCGACAGGTAGAACTGCCGACCCATCGGCGTGTACGGGAGCAGCTTGAACGCACCCCACACCGTGACAGGCACGCCGATGGCGGACGCGCCGAGAAAAGTCCAACCCACCCAGAGCTCGTGGTGGGCAAACGCGAGAAACACCGCGCTGACCAGAGAGACTCCTGACAGGATCGCGAGGGCGCCGAAGGACACGAAGAACACTTCAGCGACGACGAGAGCGAGACCGATCAGCATGAGCATGATCAGGACGGGGATGGTCACGTCGCCGCGAACAGAGTCGTCGTCCAGGACCTCGACCACCACGCGATTGCCCCGAACCTCGATCACGCGGACGAGCCTGCCCTTCGGGATGAAGTCCCCTTCGGACACGACGTCGAAGCGTTCATCGCCAATGGCCATCCAGCCGGTGGGACGCAGGTCCGTGGTGACCTCTCCCGTGTGCCCAAGAAGCTGCGCGCGGCGCTCGTCAGCGGCATCGAGTAACCGGCTACCCACCTCGTGCGCCTTTGGCGGAGTCTGGACCGCTGCCCGCAGAAGCGGGATCCGGTGGATGTTCGTGTAGATCACCCATATCAACAACATCACCACGACGAGGATCAGCCCGAAGTTCGCGAAGTTCGCGAGCATGAGGTCGCTGTCACTCTGGGTCGCCGGGATGATGAAGTCCTGCTGTGAGAGGATCAGTCCCGCGACAATCGCGATGAACCCCATCACGCC
>CAYYAQ010000007.1:0-31090 GCA_964469555.1 uncultured candidatus Brocadiaceae bacterium
TTTCACGCCGCAAACGCGGCATAACCCCGCTGTTCATCGAACCGGGGGAAGGTCAGGCCTTGATCATGGAAGTTCCGTTGCAGTGTTTCAGGGACCTCCATGATAGCCGGTCCGCCGGCGGTGCGGTTGGAATGACCCGCGTACTCAATCCTCGATCTACGACAATAGACGGAGACGCGGACGGACCGGCCACGGCTGGCCCGCCCGTCCGCGGGCGGCGGTCTACTGGGCGATTCGGACTGGCGTCGCGTTGCTCACGAACTCGAATCCCGACGGCCCCATCACGACGAACGCGTGATGTGCGGTCATGCTCTTCGCGAACGGCATCGCCGGCACCGTCAGCGTCGCCGATGCTGCCCGACCGACTCGGCGATGCGCTCTGCAGTGTTCCGCGCGCTGTCATTTGATCACGGGATGAGGCAAGCTGCGACAAGATGAAGAGATCTCGAACACGGAGGACGATGCCCGAGTTCTCGGCGCGCGTGCTGGCAGCCGTTGCATTGACCGGACTCTTCTCGGGCGCCGCGGCTCAGGAGAAGCCGCCGAACGTCATCTTCTTTCTGGTCGATGATCTCGGTTGGAGAGACGTCGGTTGCTTCGGGAGCCCGTTCTACGAAACCCCGAACATCGATCAGTTTGCGCGGGAGGGCGTGCGCTTCACGTCGGCCTACGCTGCCTGCCACGTGTGCTCTCCGACACGCGCGAGCATTCTCACCGGCAAGTATCCCGCGAGGTTGGGGCTGACGGACTGGATCAGCGGGCGCCGCAACTTCCAGTTTCAGATGCTGAAGAACGTGAGGGGACTGCAACAGCTGCCGACCAAGGAGGTCACGCTCGCCGAGACCCTCAAGGCCGCGGGATATCGAACGGCGGCGATCGGCAAGTGGCACCTGGGACGCAAGCCGTCGGATCCGAGCGCGCACGGATTCGATCAGCACGTTCCCCACGATTGGTCGCGGGGCGCACCCAACCGGACGTACACCTCGCCGTACCGACTGAAGGGTCTCGAAGGGCCCAAGGGCGAATACCTCACCGATCGATTGACGGATGAGGCCGAGAAGTTCATCGAAGCCAACAAAGACCGCCCCTTCTTCCTGTACTTCGCGCACTTCGCGGTCCACGATCCCATTCAGGGGCGAGAGGATCTCGTGGAGAAGTACAAGAAGAAGCTGGCGGGCACCGAGGCCTCGGACGGACTGCCGTTCATTCTCGAGGGGAACCCGGACGCGGAGACACCTCTGTCGAGATCAGACCTGACTGCCAGGTTGGATCGGAAGGCCTTCGCCGGCTACCGCGTCCTGCCGGAGGGCACGGTCAAGATCAAGCAACGACAGGACAACGTCCACTTCGCGGGAATGGTCGAAGCGGTGGATCAGAGCCTCGGTCGCGTGCTCGCAAAGCTGAAGCAGCTAGAACTCGACCGCAACACCATCGTGATCTTCTTCTCCGACAACGGTGGCATGTCAGGTGCCAACTTTGGGGGGCCGAAGAGGGTCATTCCACCGAAGAGGCTGGATCGCGCGTTCTCCACTTCCAATCTTCCGCTTCGTGGCGCCAAGGGCTGGTTGTACGAAGGCGGCATCCGCGTGCCGCTGATCGTGAAGTGGCCCAAGAGTGGCAAGCCGGGAACGGTGTGCGATCAGCCTGTGATCAGCACCGATTTCTATCCGTCTATACTGGAGATGGTCGGACTGCCGCAAAGGCCCGAGCAACACATGGACGGCGAGAGCATCGCGCCTCTCGTGAAGGGCGGGAAGGAGATCGCGCGCAAGGCGATCTACTGGCACTTCCCGCACTACAGCAACCACGGCATGCAGAGTCCCGGTGGGGCGGTGCGCATGGGGGACTACAAGCTGTTGGAGTACTTTGAGCGAGACACGGTGCAGTTGTTCAACCTCAGGGACGACCTCGGCGAGCAACACGATCTCTCCCGAACTCAACCGAAGAAGGCCGCCGAACTGAGGAAGATACTGCGCGCATGGCGGGCTTCGGTTTCGGCCAAGATGCCGACCGCCAACCCTAACTACGTTCCGCCCGGAAAGTGACGCAGGTGCCTACGCGGACCTGCTGCCGACGATGCTCACGCGATATGCGGCGAGCAATTCCTGCATCTCCGGACGCTCCGGCAACTCGGACTCGAGCATTTCTTCGTCGGGACCCACTGTCGAGGCTTCGGCCACGGCATCCTGGATCGGTTCGTGTGCGAAGCCTGGAGTCGTCCACCTGGCCACGTCCGCGATGAGGGTCTCGCCCCGGATCGGCTTCGCCAAGTACGCATCACATCCCGCGCCGAGACATTGCGCAGCGTCATCGGACATTGGCAACGCGGTGAGAGCCAGGATTGGCAACGTCGACCTCGGGTTGCAGATCCTCGGGTAGTACGCATCCAGGCCAACCCACCCAAAGGAACGCGGAGTCTGTTTTGATTCCACCGACTGCGGATGCAAGGCTGTCGTCGCTGGTTCTCGAAGTCCAGTTGCCATCGGTGATCCGAAGACTCACCGGGAGTCGATTGCTGGCTATGACAAGTCTGCGTGTAGGTGGATTCGCCTCGTTGGCGATAAGGAGATTGTGAGGGGTCATGAGGCTGAGTTCGAGCGGACGCCCGGGGTGAGCGAGTAATGCAGTACGGAATCATCGGGAATTGCGCCTACAGCGCTTTGGCAGAGGCCGGTCGCATGGTGTGGTTATGTTGGCCACGCATGGACAGCAGCCCCGTCTTTGGTGCCTTGCTCGATGACGAGAAGGGGGGATCCTTCGACGTCGAGGCGATCGGTCTCACGAGCGTCGAGCAGACGTATGTCGAAAATACGAACATCCTCCGCACGGTTTTCCGCAGCGACTCCGGCTCGTTCGAACTGCTGGACTTCGCGCCGCGATTCCGGCAGTACGGACGCTCGTTCAAACCGAACATGCTCGTGCGTATCTTGCGTCCCCTGGAGGGCGAACCGCTCGTTCGGGTCGGCATCAACCCGACATACGACTACGGTCGCGCCGACGTCACAAAGTGGATGGCGAGCAACCACATCGAGTTCAACGGCCTGCCTGCACCGTTGCGATTGACGTCAAATATTCCCCTGACGTACCTCGACGAAGGCCGCAACTTCGTGCTGACGAATGAACGGCACCTCGTCCTGACGTACGGCGAACCCCTACAGGAGTCGCTGGAGGAAACGGCGAACATATTCTTGGACCAGACGTGCGATTACTGGCGTCGTTGGGTCAAGAGTTCGCGCATTCCTCGCGACTACCAGAAGCAAGTCATCCGTTCGGCGCTCGTTCTCAAGCTCCACCAATACGAGGATACGGGCGCGATCATCGCTTCGACCACGACCAGTCTGCCCGAATTCCCTGGCTCCGGTCGGTGCTGGGATTATCGATTCTGCTGGCTGCGTGACGCGTACTTCTCGCTCAACGCGTTCGAACGGCTCGGGCACTTCGACGAGATGGAGCGATTCCTGACGTATCTGCGCACGATTCTCGAGACGCACGGCGGCAAGCTGCAGCCGTTGTACAGCGTGAGTGGGAAAGCGGATCTGTCCGAGGAGATCCTGGATCACCTCGACGGATTCCGAGGGCAGAAGCCGGTGCGCATCGGGAATCAAGCGCACGAGCATGTCCAGAACGACATCTACGGCGAGATGATCCTCGCGATCAGCCGACTGCTCCTCGACTCACGTTTCGTGGGTTTCGAAGGGCTCGGTGGCGCATGCCCGCTGATCGAGCGTCTGCTCGACGAGGTGGAGAAACGCCTCGAAGATCCGGACGCGGGATTGTGGGAACTGCGGGGTGAGGAGCAACTGCACACGTTCACGCTGCTGACGCACTGGGCTGGAGCCCGTCGTGCCGCCGAAGTCGGCGATGCGGTTGGTGCCCGCGATCTCAGCGACAAGGCGCTCCGCATCGCGGAGAAGGCGCGCAGCATCATCGAGACTCGATGCACGGATCCGGACACCGGTGCACTGACGCAGTCCGCTGACAAGAAGAACCTCGATGCCGCCACGCTGCTCGCGTTGCACTTCGGGTTCTGGGAGCCGGATGATCCCGCTGCGGCGAGGCATGTCGAAGCGATCGGAGTGCAGCTCAACGTCGGCGGTCTCCTCAGACGTTACGATGTCGCGGACGACTTCGGCCAACAAGAGGCGGCGTTCACAGTCTGTTCGTTCTGGATGGTCGAGGCCCTCGCCATCGTCGGCAAGAAGAACGATGCGCGCATCCTCTTCGAGCGCCTGCTCAGTCACGGCAACGACCTCGGGCTGTTCAGTGAGGACATCCTTCCGAAGACGGGGGAGCTGTCCGGCAACTTCCCGCAGACGTACTCACACGTCGGGCTGATCAACGCGGCCTTTCGGTTGTCTCGAAGCTGGGAATAGTCGCGTCGGTACTCAGAAAACCCCCTGGCGACGCGAGATCGAATGACTTGCCCTCGTTCGTGTGAGTCTTGGTGGGGCGAAACATGGTTCATTGCGTAAGGACTCTTGCATCGTAGCTGTCTCTTGTCCTGACCGTTCTGTTGTTCGCTGGTTGCCATGGCCAGAGCGATGACCTTGCGGCTCTAGGACTCGCATTCGACACTCCGTTCGACTTCAACGACGACTCCTACCGGAAGCACGGCATCGATCCCGACAAGCTGATCAACCGCCTCACGCCGAGTCACGACTTTGCGGCGGCGGGCAAGTCGCAGGATACGTCGAGGAACGGCACGCGCATCCTCCAGGCGTTCGGTGGGTACGGCAGCCGTGAAACGCCGCCGCGAGGTCTGGAGTCAGTGCCAGCTGGCGCAGCGATCGGCGTCAGACCTTCTCCTCGCCGCCCTGGAATCGACGCCGCGTCACCGGCTCTTTGCCGAGAAACGTCTTCTTTGGTTGCTGTGCCTGGAATACGGGCTGGCTGCCAACTGATCGCCGGCGTCGGTCGAGAGAGCACCTGACGGCTACCCGTACGGTCTAGTCGGCCCGCGTCCGCCCATCACCGCACCGATACACGCGAACAGCCCGCCGACGATCACTGTGAACGGGATCCAGAAGACCGCCTGCGACAGTGTGAGAAAGACGAACAAGTCGTTGCCGACCTGGGCGACATGGCCGACGGGCAGCTTCTCGTAGTGCGTGCCCCATTCGTTTTGCACAGCGAACCAGGTGACGATGATGACGGGAACGCGCGCGAGGACTCCGTACAACAGAAGGGCGAGGGCAACGCGGCCCCAGGCGACGAACGCGATGATCACGCCGACGAAGAGAAGCCCAACTGCGTAGACGATCCCCGTCGGTTCCGAGGGATTGGCCGCATCGTGCGGCATGGAGATCAACCCGGTCTGGATGCAGGCCGCGGCACCACCCACTACGACGATGATGGACAGGAGGAAGAGTCCGAACGTCTTGCCGAGTTTGTCCGGTCCGCCGCCCGTTCGGCGCAGTCGCAGACCGAACCAGAAACCGAAGAGCATCAGGAGCCACGTGATCCCGATGACCCCCGGTGGGATCAGCGTGCCTGCCGCGTCCGTCTCGTTGGGCGCGATGTTGCGAAACAGCGGCGCGCTCCACTCCAGAAGCTCACCGGTCAGCCGGAGTCCGGTGACGAGCAGCGTGATCAGTGCGGGGATCTTCACCAGGGCCCACGAGCTTGGCGCATCGCTGTTCATGGCCGGAGCATAGTCATTCGATCGACGTACAGCGACGTTCGTCAGCTGACCTCGCCGAGGCACGTGAAGATCAGCCGGTAGAACTCCGGATGGGATACCCACGTCTGTGCGGTGACGATCCTGCCATCCCGCACTGCCTGGTTCTCGTCGTAGCGACCGCCGTTGGACTCGATCTCGAATCGGATGTGTTCGTAGGCGGTCATGCAGGTGCCTTCGGCCAGGCCGGCGCTGATCAGGATCTGGATGCCGTGACAGATGGCGAAGATCCACTTCTCCTGGCTGTCGAACTCCCGGACGATCTCGATGACGCGCGGGTCGTTGCGGAGGTACTCGGGCGCGCGACCGCCCATCATGACGACCGCGACGTAGTCCGCGACTTTGACCTCTGCGAACGTCAAGTCGGACTCCAGTGAGTAGCCGACGCGCTCCACATACGTGTCCCACCCGGGTTCGAAGTCGTGCATGACCAGGTTCAGGCGGCGTTTCGACGGTGCGGCGACCACGGACTCGTAGCCGGCCTCGCGGAACCGATGGACGGCGTACAGGGTCTCGTAACTCTCGCCGGCATCACCGGTGACGATCAGGATCCTCTGGGTCATTGGGTGTCGAACTCCTGCGGGGAGGGTAATCACTTCAGGTCGGTCTTCGCAGGAATACCGGGGGGATCCGGCCCGTCTCTTGCGGGCGGACAGAGAACCGTTTCATTCTCAGTCCCTTCGATTTTACCAAGGAATGGACCAATGCAACTACGATTCTCGTGGCGTTTCGCCGCCCTCGCTCTCCTCTCGCTGATTGCAACCGCGAGCACGCCGTTGCCACATGTCGTAGCGCAAGACAAGGCGAGCTCCTCCCGAGGCTTTGTGCTGGAACCAGGAGAACACACGTTGGGGAATATTCTCCGCAGCGCCGCGAAGTACCTCGGTCGGAACTTCTTCATGAACCCGAACGAGGTCGACAGCGATCAGAACACGGTCGAAATCCAGAAGAAGCTCAACCTGGACGCGATTGGTTGCGAGGAAGTCGTGAGTCAGATCGCCTACATGAAGGGGTTCACGATCGTTCCGATCGACCCTCTGCGTGGGCTCTACGACGTGATCTCATACCGCGGTGAGCGCACTCTGGAGATTTCGACTCACGCACTCCACCTGAGCCCCGACGAAGTCTTGCGAAAATCAGAACTGAAAGTGTACGTGCTCACGTCGTTCTCGTTGAAGCACATCGACGCGACGAGGGCGGCCCAACAACTCCGACCGTTATTCATGGCGGGGGGCGGTCTCAACGTCCTCAACTTCGGAACTGCGGGAACGAAGCAGAGCTTGATCCTGCAGGGATACGCTGGTCAAGTCGCCAGCGCGATCCACCTGTTGCGGGGAGTCGACATGCCCCAGCGGCAGGTCGTCGCGTCCCCTCGGCGGGAGCCCTCCGAGCATGTCTCGCAGCAGTTGGCGTTGCTCTCGAGAGCCGCCAAAGCGACCGCGACGTCACGGCTCGCGATGCAAAAACGCCTCACGGACCTCGAGGCTCGGTTTGCGGCGCTCGAATTCTCTAGGAAGAAGTTGTAGACGGCGCCGGGGCTATCGGTGCGCGACACCGAGGATGGGGACAGCCCCTGTGCTGCGCTCGGCGAAGTGCTACAATGAACGGTGAGTCGGAGGCGGCGCCTACCGAGGTGGACGCATCCGGTCTCGCCTCTGCTCCCTGCTCCGAAAAATGCTCTTGAGTTACGTGCACGAGATGTGCGTCCCCGCGATCCCGGGCTTCGAGATGATCTCCAAGTTAGGTGAGGGGGGTATGGGTACGGTGTACCTCGCCCGTGAGATCGTCAGCGACCGTGAAGTCGCGATCAAACTGCTGACGGCGACCCCTGACACGACGGATGCGGAGAGCCGGGCACGTTTCGCGCGCGAGACCCGCATGATGACCCAGGTCTCGCATCCGAACGTCGTCGCCGTGATCGACAACGGTTCGGTGGATGGCCGTGACTACCTCGTCATGGAATACGTGGACGGTCGCAGCCTCCGCGACGTCCTCACGGAGTCCGGAGCGTTTTCGCCGCCAGCAGCCAGCGAGGTACTCGACGGTATCGCCGCCGCGCTCTCCTGTCTCCACGAGCAGAGCATCGTGCACCGTGACCTCAAGCCGGGGAACATTCTCCTGGAGCGAGGCGGTTGGGTGAAGCTCACCGACTTTGGCCTCTCGGCGCCGGTCGCGGAACTCGGCGACATCACGGGCACGAACCAGTTTGTCGGGAGCTTCGACTACATGGCACCGGAGCAACGGACTCGACTTCCGCTCGACGAACGGGTCGACCAGTTCTCCCTCGCCGTGATCGCGTATGAAATGCTCACAGGTAAGCGACCGGTGGGTACCTACAAGTCCCCGTCGAGCATCAACCCGCGATTGAGCCGCGGGGTCGATCCGGTCATCGCCCGCGCGTTGGAAGAAGACCCCGACGATCGCTACCCAACAGTGGAGCGCTTCATCGGTTTGCTCCGGGTGGCGCTGTCGAGGGTCTCCCGACGTCGACGCACGGCGATCGTGAGCGGGGCCTACGCCGCGGTGCTCGTCTCCTTGATCTGGGGCTGGGAGTCGATCTTCGGGTCGTTCTTCGAATCGGGCGCGGATCCCAATGGTGTGGTTAGGCGCGAGGTTTCGGAAGTCTCGAACAAGCCCGGGTTGGCGACAGACCCAAATCCCCCGACCGCCGCGAAGAAGGACTCCGTCAACTGGGGCGAGATCGCGGACGATCGCCTGGCCGAGGGCAAGCTCGACGCCGCGACCAAGGCGCTCGACGAGGCGATCAAGCTCGACAAGTCGGATCCGAATCTGTTCCGCCGCCGCGCGCTAGTCCACAAGTCCAACGATATGTTCCAGCTCGCGCTAGACGATCTACTCACCGCTCGAATGCTCGATCCGACGTTCGTGGACGCGTGGGTGGGTGCGGCGTCGATCCATGTGAACTTGAACAACTACCCGGAGGCCGTGGAGTTGCTGGACGAAGCGATCTCGAAGGATCCTTCCCTGGCCACAGCGTTCGCATGGCGAGGCTGGGCGTACCACGGACTGAGGCGCGACGATCGGGCTCTCGAGGATCTCGAGCAAGCGATCAAACTGGACCCCGACTGTGGGATCGCGTACCAGTGGCGCGGCTTCCTCGCGAAGCGTCGGAGAGATTGGGTGAATACGGGAAGGGACTACACCCACTTCGTGCGCTGCCACGCGGACGATCCCAACGCCCACCGACTCCTCGCGTCGTTTCTCGCCCTGTGCCCCGACCGCAAACACCGGGACGGCAGGCGCGCGGTGGAACACGCGAAACGAGCCTGCATTCTGACGAATTACCAGTCGTGGGCCATGTTGCGGGTGTTGGCTTCATCTCATGCCCAAGCCGGCGAGCTGACCGAAGCGATCGACTGTTGTGAAAAGGCGCGCAAGCTGGCCCCGGAGAACCAGTGGCGCAAGCTCAAAGATCAGAAGAAGAGTTACGAAAAGCGCCTCGCTGCCAAAGGGATGACTCCCTGATGACGATCGACCAACAACCGGAGGTCAGCCGCAGCATCTTCCGCGAAGCGAACGACGCGTTCTTCATCCTGCGTCCTGACGATCTGCGCATTCTCGATGTCAACCCGGCGGCGCAACGGCTCACCGGGCGGCGGCGCAAGGAGCTCCTCGCCATGTCGCTCCAGGACCTGGTGGAGACGCAGGGCGCCGAGGCGATCAGCGAGTTGATCCAGGCCTGCCAGTCGACTTCGTACTTCCTGGGCTCCGAGGGGTATCTCCTGAAGAAGGAGGATGGCAGCCGCGCGATTCAGTTGAGCGCCAGCCGGATCCACACGGAGCCCGAGACCCTCGCCCTGCTCGTTGTCCGGGATGTCTCCCGCCGGAAGGCACTCGAAGAGCAACTCCACCACGCGCGCCGGATGGAAGCGATCGGTCGACTCTCCGCAGGGGTTGCCCACGAGTTCAACAACCTCCTCACGATCATCAACGGCTACTCGGCCCTTCTTCTCGAGAACGGTATCGACGAGGCGATGACAGGAGTCCTGGAGATCAAGAAGGCGGGAGAGCAGGCCGCGGACTTTACCCGACAGCTCCTCGACTTCGGTAGCAGGCAGGGCATCGAGACACGAGTGCTCGATCTGAGCGAGGTGATCGTAGGCATGGAGAGGATGCTTGTGCCGTTGCTCGGCGAGGGAATCGAGGTGGCGACGAAGCTCGAGTCCAATGGACTGTTCTTCGAAGCGGATCGCGGTCGGATTGAGCAGTTGCTCGTCAATCTCGCCGCGAACGCGCACGATGCCATGCCGACCGGCGGTCGACTGACGATCGAGACGCTCCGCGTAGAACTGAATTCGGACGATATCGCGAGTCTGCCCGGCCTCGCCCGGGGGCCACACGTCTTGTTGCGGGTCTCGGACACCGGTTGCGGAATGGATTCCCCGACGGTCTCCCGGGCCTTCGAACCTTTCTTCACCACGAAGAAGAGGGAAGACGGGACCGGGCTCGGCCTCGCCATGGTGTACAGCGTCGTCAAGCAGAGTCGTGGGCACGTCGCGGTGACGAGCCGACCGGAGGAGGGCACGACCTTCACCATCCACTTCCCGGCGACGGACAAGGCGATGATTCCGAAGAATCTGAACGGCGAGCCACCGGAACCGCCGCGGCCTGGCACGGAGAATGTCCTGCTGGTCGAGGATGACGAGAGCGTGCTCCGACTCGTGAAGGGCGTGCTCGAGGGGGCTGGCTACACGGTCCTGCCCTCATGCAACGGCAAGGATGCGCTGGCCACGAGTGAACGCCACGAGGGTCCGATTGACCTCGTGCTCACGGACTTTCTGATGCCGGGGATGCGCGGCGACGAACTCGGACGGCGACTGACGGCGGCGCGTCCCGACGTTCGAGTGCTCTACATGTCGGGTTGCGTGAGTCTCGAGGGGACGGGCGCGGACTCCGAGGCCCTGGGTTCATTCATACGGAAGCCGTTTTCGCTGGACGACTTGGTCCGGCGCGTCCGGGCTGAATTGGATCGCTGACAAGCGTTTTGGCGATTGGTCCGTGCGCTGAGGGGTGGCCTGCACTCCGGTTGGAGACATCACCACCGGGGGATTTCATGAACCCGATCCACCGCAGACGCTCCCTCGCCTCCGCTCTCCTGCTCGCTCTCCCGCTCTGTGCCGCCTCTCTCGGCGCGCAGGGCTACACGATTCAGACCGACACCGTGCTCATCACGTGGTCCGATGGCATCAGGACGCGGATGGACGTCCACTACCCGACGGCGGCAGCGCCCTCGCGCGGATGGCCCGGCGTCCTCTGCTCCCACGGCTCCGGAGGCAACCGCGGTCGCATAGGAGTGATGGCCAAGCACCTCGCTCGCCAGGGCTACATGGCCTTCGCCTACGACATCCGGCCCTTCGGCGTGACCAGCACGATACTGAACCCTCCGACGTTCGACGCGTCGCAGGAACGTCGGGTGCTCGACGGCGCCGAGTCCTTCTTCCTGATGGAGAATCTCTACGGGACGAAGTTCGACTACGAGAATCTCGCCGCGGTCGGTCGGTCGATGGGTGGCGGCATCAGCTTGAAGCTGGCCGCGCAAGGGAAGAAACCCGCGAAGTCACCCAAGACGCCCCGGACGATCCAGGTCGCCGCGCCGACGAAATCGAGACTCACGTTGCAGTAATCAGGGCTCGCTCAACTCGACATCGCCTTGGCGAAGGCGAAGAAGGAGGGGCGACTCGTGCTCGTCGGCCTGTTCGGTGCGGAGACTTGATGACCAAGCACACGCTTTGAGGACCGTTCGCTCTCAGTCATCGTGAACGATTCCAATCTCATCAAGGCCTCGATGGATCTCCTCCGCGTGATCATTCGGCGACCACACGCGTACAAGTTCCTGCGCAAGCACCCGACGTCAGGCATGCCTTGTCTCGCGATCATGAACGGGAAGGGCAGGCTGCTCGGCGGCGTGCGAATCCTTTCCGCGGACGCGGCCTCGGATCTGATAGGCCGAATCGAGGGGGCGCGAAAGAAGGTGACCAAGAAACGATCGTTCTGAGCATTCCGACCGGCGAGAGGGGCAACGGGGTTTCCACCCTGTTGCCTCTCGCTGTGTACAGAACGGCGCGCGCGCCTGGATGTCGTCGGGAGGTCTGCGTCGGAGCAGTTTCCCCCACGACAGCCTCTCGGATTGGCTTCTTGACCGCGGTCGGCGGGGGCGCCGGCGAGTTGGCGCGCGACCTGCGGAGTGGTGCGACTAGTCGGCGGACGGCTTGACGTTCTCGGCGCGGGGACCCTTCGGGCCATCGCCAACGTCGAACTCTACTTTCTGTCCTTCGCGAAGCTCGTCGTACGAAGTGTCGATCACTGACGACATGTGGAAGAAGATGTCCTTCCCGTCGCCGGTGTCGATGAATCCGAAGCCCTTATCTGTCAAACGCTTGATCGTTCCTTCTGCCATGTGTTCTCTGCTTTTGGGGGGTAGTTAGTTCCGCCTTCGCCTCTGCTGGAATGCCAGGGTCTCCACCGGAGCCGAAACCATATGGTTCGGCCCCACAGATGCCAGTAGGTTCTCCCTCTACCTATGCGCCGTCACGAAGGTTTGACGGTCGGAGGTCCCCAACCCCGGAAATCCACGCTCAGACGGGGGCTGGGGCGGCGCTGCGCCGGCGATATTCGCGGATGGGAGGCTTGGGGGCAGGGATGGCGTCACGCGGCGAGGGCGTCGGTTGCGGCCCGCCGTCCAGCTGCCGGGGCCCTGGTCTTCTCTCTGAGCGTCTCTGATGCGCCGCACGAACCTCGATGAGGGCCTCGCGTGCCGGACTGGCCAGGGGGACGCGAGGTTTCTCATACGGCTGCCTCTCTGCGAAGAAGAGCCGACGACTGGGCTCGAATCTCCCGCCAGCGAGGTCTCCGTGCAGACGCACTTCGTCAGCGTCACGCCGCTGCTCGCGTAGAAGTCGCCGGCCTCGGGTACGGTTCCGGGACGTTCCTGGCCATCGCTGCGTGGTTCGCGTGGTACAGCCTGCACGGCGCTCCAGCCGTGGAGTTGCGGTCGCCGCGCCGCCACGCATGAATCGGATCGCACGGATTCCTGGGCGGCCTGAAGAGCCGACTTGCGCCGGAGCCGAGCGACGAATCGCGACTACCGGCGTGACAAGACGCGGCTCGATTGGGATCATGCGAAGGTTGTCCTTCGGAGATACCCATGACGCACACTCAACTCTCGCGGCGAAATTTCGTTCGCGACGATGTCCCTCGGCTCGATGATGACCTATTCGCTGGTCGAGTCGCTTTTTTCGAGTGACGCCTTCGACGCCAAGATCCGTCCGGTCACGAACAAGTGGTTGACGGATCTGAATGACCTCTCGTGTTCGGTCAAGGCGGGCAAGCTTCGCCAGGTGGAGTGGCAGATGAAGGTCGAGGAACTCTTCGCGAAAGTCGAACTGCAGGAGCTCCTGAAACTGATCGACTTCGAGAACTTCAAGAAGCGCGCCCGCTTCTCGGAACAGGGTGAGCGTGGCAACACGTTCAGCTTCCCCAAGGTCGAGGGCGTGCCCACGAGCCTGGAGTTCGGCAAGCAGATCTTCGCGTTGAAGAAGGGGCAGTCCGTGATCCCTCACGGCCACAACAACATGACGACGGCTTTCATGATCCTGCAAGGAGACTTCCGCGGTCGCCACTATCAACGACTCGAGGACGGGGAGAAGGACATCATGATCCGCCCGACGATCGACGAGAAGTTCGGCCCCGGTGATTGCTCGACGGTTTCCGACTTCCGCGACAACATCCACTGGTTCAAGGCGCTCACAGGCCCCGCGTTCGTGTTCAACGTCCACGTGCTCAACATCCGCGACCGGAAGAAGTTCGGCAGTGGTCGAGTCTACGTCGATCCGACGGGCGAGAAGCTGCGCGGCGGGATGATCCGCGCGCCCCGCATCTCGAGACGCAAGGCGAAGAAGCTGTTCGGCTGAGACTGGCGCTAGTGCAGTGAGTGAAGAGACTCTGGAAGCCACCTCTGTCGCACAAGACGTGTCACGAGGGGAACATCTCACATCGCGCCGAACTGTTTTGCGCGGCCCTATCGGTGATGAACCTTCTCGTCTGCGCAAGGCCTGACGTATGATCCCTTGCCGATGTCTTCGTGGTCCGAGATTCCGATGGCCGGTGGCACGCATCGTTTCCTGACGACGTGCTGGAGCCTCGTCGCGAAGGCTGGGGACTCTGACGAGAAGGGTCGGCGTGCGTTCGAGGAGTTGTGTGCGCAGTACTGGCCGCCGATCTTCGCGTTCGCACGGCGTCGAGGGCATGCGCCAGACGACGCGTTGGATCTCACTCAGGGTTTCTTTCTCGATTTGCTCGCGCGCGATGGCGTGGATCGTGCCGACCAGGGACGCGGACGGTTCCGGACGTTCTTGCTCGCGTGCTTCACGAACTTCCTCTCGAACGAACACGATCGGGCGCAGGCGCAAAAACGCGGCGGCGGGCGGACGCTCATCTCGCTCGACTCAGAAGAGGCGGAGCAGCGCTACGGTGTCGAGGCAGTGGACGACGTCAGCCCCGACATGATCTTCGAACGGCGCTGGGCGCTCGCCGTCATCGATCGGGTGATGGCCCGGTTGCGCGGTGAGTTCGCGGACCGTAGGCGAGAGGCGAGGTTCAAGGCGCTCGAGGTCTACCTCCAGGACCCTGACCCGGCCCTGACCTACAAGCAGACCGCGGACCGGCTCGGCATGAGCGAAGGTGCCGTCAAGGTGACCGTGCACCGCATGCGCCAGCGTTTCCGCGAGCTGCTCGTCGAGGAGGTTTCCCAAACACTCGACGAAGGAATCGGCGCGAAGGACGAAATCGCCCACCTTCTGGCTGCGTTGGGCGGCGGATAGACGCGAGAATCACGGTATTTAGGAATACTCGATCCGGCGTGTAACCATGCGGATCGGGTTCCTTTACACAGCGGCATGAGCCACCAACCGAGCGATCAACCGAACCCCGCCCTCGATCCCAAGCGCCTGTTGGAAATGGCGATGGAGGGCATGACCGAGACTACGCGACCGCGGACTCCACCACCGACTTCGGCAGAACTCGAGGCCGCGCTGCCTCAGTTCGACATCTCCGGGCTGATCGGCCAGGGCGGGATGGGAGCGGTCTACAAGGCGCGCGAGAAGAATCTCGATCGCGTTGTTGCGCTGAAGATCCTGCGTCGGGAGACGGTTCAGGATCCGGAGTTCGAAGAACGCTTCGTGCGCGAGGCGCGGGCGCAGGCCTCGCTGAGTCACCCGAACATCCTCGCGATCTACGACTTCGGCGAGACCGAGGACTTCTTCTACATCGTCTCGGAGTACATCGACGGCGTAGACCTCCGCCAGCTGATGAAGATGGATCGGCTGTCGCCGGTGGAAGCGCTCAGGATGGTGCCGCAGATCTGCGACGCGTTGCAGTTTGCCCACGACCGCGGCGTCGTCCACAGGGACATCAAGCCGGAGAACATCCTGATCGACCAGGATGGGAAGGTGCGCATCGCGGACTTCGGGCTCGCGAAGATGCTCGGCGGGCACGACGTCACGCTCACGCGCACGGAGCAGGCGTTGGGCACGCCACACTACATGGCGCCCGAGCAGATGATGGGCGCGGGCCAAGTCGACCACCGCGCGGACATCTACGCGCTCGGCGTCGTGATCTACGAGATGCTGACGGGCGAGCTGCCGATCGGGCACTTCGCGATGCCGTCGCAGAAGGTGGGCACGCGCAAGGAACTCGACGAGGTGGTGATGCGCGCCTTGGCGCAGGCCGTCGAAGATCGATACCAGAGCGCGGGCGCGATCAAGTCGGACGTGGAAGGCGTGCCGAGCCACCCGGCGCCGAGTCAGGTCGCCTACGGCGAGGCGCGGTTGTGCAGGCGTCCGCTGGTCGGGCTCATCCTGTTGTTCGTGGGTTTCGTCGCGCTCATGGGTGGGGCTGCCCTCCTCTGGGATACGCAGGTCGAACATCAGTACCGCTACCAGCACCAGCTGGTCAAGATGTACGACGCTGCGATGCGGGAGATCCAGGTCTTTGAAGAGTCGACGGGCAAAGCCTGGACCGGAGAACTGCCGGACAAGCCGGGCCCGCTACCGGAAGAACCGACCGTGGATGCACTCTCCATTTGGGTTTTCATCGGCGCAGCCGCCGTGTTCCTGCTGTTGACGGTCATGATCCTTGGATTCTCCGGAATCACGACGATCAAGCACTCCGCCGGGCGCCTCTACGGACTTGGCCTCGCGGTGTTCGTCGCGTGGATCCTCCCTCTGGGCATCTTGAACGCAGCTGTGTTCGCGCCGCTCGGCTTGATCCGCGACCAGGACTTGTTGGCGGTCGTCGCGGTGCTCGTGATCCTGACCGTGATCGTGCTGGACCTGTTGTTCCTGCGCTGGCAGTGCGGTCGGCACCGCGCCGAGATGGCGTGAGGGTCTCGTCGCTGCGAACCGCGCGTGCATCGCGCGATGGATGTGGTCGATCATCCCCTTCGGCCAGTATTTCTCGTGTGGGCGAAACAACGTGCCATGGTCACGGCCTTTGACGAACTTGATGTCGAAGTCTGTGCCGAGCTTCGCTTGCCGCCGCGGAGGCCTTACCTTCCTCGCAACTCATTCGCAACCAAGGATCACCCCATGCCTGTTCGTTTCTTTGCCTCCGCATTCCTTCTCGCCGTCGTCGCGGTCGCGGTGCCTGCGCAGAAGTCCACCGAATTGCGATTCGCCAGGATCTTCACGGATCACATGGTTCTGCAACAGCAGAAGAAGGCGCGTGTGTGGGGCTTCGCGAATCCCGGATCGAAGGTCGTCGTCACGATCACCGAGGACGGCGCGTTCGCGCAGCCGTTCCTGCCGGAGGAGAAGTCGAAGGCGAGCGTCGAGTACGCCGTCACTGTGCACTACGTAGAAAAGAACGCGCCGGGGTTTCACGCGCAGGAACGAGTCACCGCCGCGGGCAAGGACGGCAAGTGGCGGGTCGAGTTCGATGCGATGAACGCTGGTTTCACACCGAAGTACATCGTGGCGAAGCACGGCAGTTCGGGCGTCGCGATCCAGGACGTCCTCATCGGCGAGATCTGGGTCTGCGCCGGGCAGAGCAACATGGGTTGGGGCAACTTCAACCGCAAGGATCGCGAGGCCGCGTCGGCGGACTTCCCGGGGCTTCGCTACGTCGGCTGGCACGACTCCTGGTACAAACCGCTCGACGACGTCCGCAACAAGATCCGTTGGCAAGAATGCTCACCGAAGACCGCAGAGCGGTTTTCCGCGGTGCCATACCTCTACGGCATGTTCTTGCACCGCTATCTCAAGGTGCCTGTCGGCATCATCAACGTCGCGCGCGGCGGGACGCTCGGTCAGACCTGGTGCACGCGCGGCCAGCTCGAACAGGTCGACAGCGAGATCGTGAAGACCGTGCTGCGCGACTACGACGTGGAGACCGCGAAGTGGGATGACGCCGAGCAAGTGAAACGGATGACTGCGGAGTGGGAAGAGGCGTGCGTCGCGAAGCGCGCGGAGCACGCCAGGCGCGTCGCCGAGGCGGAGACCAATGGCAAGAAGAAGCCCCGGTTGCGATTGCCGAAAAAGCCTGCGGACGCGCGAAGCGCGTGGAGCCCGCCGGCCGGGCTCTTCAATGCGACGGTCATGCCGATTCGCAAGCTCGCCATCCGCGGCGTGCTCTACTACCAAGGCGAGAATCAGGCGTTCAATCGGTGGACGCGGTACGAGCACACCTTCCCGAAGGTACCGGCTTCGTTTCGCGAGGCGTTCGGCGATGCGAACCTGCCCTTCGGCTGTATTAGCCAGCCAGGGTGGGGGAGCTTCGGCGAAGACCCCGAACTCTCGACCGCGGGTGGCAGCTATCAGGTCGTCCGCGACATCCAGCACCGCGCGCTGAAGGACGATCCGAACGGCCACATGATCGCGACGTATCCGACCGGCAACTCGTACATCCATCCGGCGGAGAAGCTCCCGGTCGCGGAATACGCATCGCTGTGGGCGCTGGCCAAGGTCTACGGCAAGCCGGTCGTCCACACGGGCCCGACGTATCGCGAGATGAAGACGAAGGGCGACAAGGCCTTCCTGTTCTTCGACAACGACCCGATCGTCTACAACCGCTGGAAGCACATCAAGAAGAACGCGTACTGGCAGGTGCTGCCGTGCCCGCGCGAGGGCAAAGCCGAATTCCGCGGTTTCATCATCGCCGGTTCGGATCGCCGGTGGTACCCGGCCAAGGCAAGGCACACACGACTCGACGATGTGCCGTGCATCGAGGTGCACAGTGACCTCGTCGCGAAGCCAGTGGCGATTCGCTACGGGTGGGCCACGTGGCCCACCGGCAACATGGTCGGTCGCGGACGGTTGCCCATGCCGACGTTCCGCACCGACGATTGGCCGCTGCCGGTCGGGGTGAGCTACTCGAAAGACGCGGAGGCGAGGGCGAAGACCGAACTCAAGCGCCTGCGGGACATCGCCGAACGCCAGGCCCTCGATCGCAAGATCAGGCAGATGCAGGCCGACCTTCCCGAGCTGGAGAAATCACTACACCTGTCGAAGAACCTCGACCCAAAGAAGTTTGTGCAGAGCAAGCTCGATCGGGTGGACACAATTCTCGATGAGCTGCAGAAGGACCGATGGCTGTCCCGACAGATCCAGAAACACGCAGGTCTCGTCGAGCAGATCAAGGCCACGCGCAAAGCGGTGGCGGAGGCGAGGTCGGAGTCCGAGAAGATGCAGGGCAAGAACTGACGAGGCTGATTCCGTAGGCGTCAGCCGCGTCCAGAGCACCGGACCTTCCCTTTCCGCTTCGTGACGATGCGGTTCACGGTTCTGACCTCACAACCTGGAGCAAGATCACGATTGGATTGACGTCGAGATCGATCGCATTGGGCCTGTTGTGCCTCGCCGGGACGGGCTGTTCAGGAACGCTGCCTACAGCTTCAACCCGCCGACGGGCAAGCTGGTCCGAGTGCCGTACCCTGTGCAGGTGGAGCGGTTGCCTTGGTCACTCGTGATGCAGCACCTGAGGTGGTGATTTTCTCGATACTGCGCCAAGCACAGTCTCGGACAAATCGTGCGGGAATGGTTCGGGCTAGAATCCGAGCCGTTCCCCTCCCTCGGTAACGCGATCCCCTTGAATAACTCCCTACTCACGGTTCTCGTCCTCTCCTTGTGCAGTTCACCTCTCCTGGCCCAAAAGACCAACTACGACGAGAGCAAGGTCCCAGAGTACACGTTACCGGATCCACTGCAGCTCGCTGACGGTTCGCAGGTGAAGGACGCGGCGGCGTGGCGGGATAAACGTCGACCACAGATCGTCGAACTCTTCGAACGCCAGATGTACGGTCGCGCGCCGGGGCGACCGCCGCTGCTCGCGTTCGAGGTGAAGAGCGAGGGGAAGGTGCTGGGCGGGAAGGCGATCCGCAGGGAGATCGTGATCCGCTGCGGCAACGACGAGAAGCGGATCGAGCTGAATCTACTGGTCTACTCGCCCGCGGGCGCGAAGAGTCCTGTCCCTGCGTTCGTCGGCCTCAACTTCAACGGCAACCACTCGATCCAGCCCGATCCGGAGATCACCCTCTCGAAAGCGTGGATGCGTAACAAGGGTGGCAACAAGAACCACAAGGCCACCGAGGCCGCGCGGGGCAAGAGCTCGAGCCGCTGGCCCGCCGAGTTGGTGATCGGTCGGGGGTGCGCGCTCGCGACGATGTACTACGGCGACATCGACCCCGACTTCCACGACGGGTTCAAGAACGGCGTGCACCCGCTGTTCTACAAAGACGGCCAGAAGAAGCCCGCCGCCGACGAGTGGGGGTCGATCGCGGCGTGGGGATGGGGCTTGAGCCGCATTCTCGACTACTTCGAGACCGATTCGAGAGTCGACGCGAAGCGCGTCATCGTCGTAGGCCACTCGCGGCTCGGCAAGACATCACTCTGGGCCGGTGCCCGGGACGAGCGCTTCGCGATGGTCGTCTCGAACGACTCGGGGTGTGGCGGCGCGGCGCTCTCACGTCGCTGCTTTGGAGAGACCGTCGCGCGGATCAACAAGAGCTTCCCGCACTGGTTCTGTGGGAATTTCAAGGCGTTCGACAACAAGGAGGGCCAGCTTCCCCTCGACCAGCACATGCTCGTCGCTCTAGTCGCGCCCCGCCCGGTCCTCGTGTGCAGCGCCGAGGGCGATCGCTGGGCGGATCCCAAAGGCGAGTTCATGTCAGCGCGGCATGCGGACGCCGTCTACCGCCTTCTCGGCACCGACGGGATCGCGGCGAAGGAGATGCCCGGCACGAACACGCTCTTGAAGAGCCGCATCGGCTACCACGTGCGACCGGGAAGGCACGACATGAAGGTCGCGGACTGGAAGGTGTACCTCGAGTTCGCCGACCACCACGGTCTGTTGTCCGAGCCGCACAAGGCCGACAAGAAACGCACGCGGCGGCGGTGACGCCTGACGCCACGCCAGGCATTTGCACCATCTCGCTACGAGGCTGGTGAGAGAAGCGGGCTAGGTGGGGGCGTCGTCGCGGAGCAGTCCTTGTGCGCGCAGTTCCCGCCACAGCTCAGTCGGGATCGGGGTCTGGATCTGCTCGATGTTGTCGGCGACCTGCGCAGGAGAGAGCACCCCAGGGATTACGCTCACGACGCTCTCGTGACCGAATGGGAACTGCAGCGCGGCCGCGCGCATGGAGACGCCGTGGCGCGTGCATGCCGCTTCGATGCGCCGCGCCTTCGCCACGACCTCATCGTTTGGCGTCTCGTACTTGTAGGTCGAGGTTGATCCCGTCAGGATCCCTGAGCTGAACGGTGCGCCGAGCACGATCGATGCGCCGCGTTCCGCACAATACGGCAGGTCGTCGTCCAGCGCCTCCTGATCGAGGAGCGTGTAGGGCAGCGCGAGTATGAAGAAGTCGATGTCGAACGTGTCGAGGAATCGGCGCGTCGTCCCCGCCATGTTGACGCCGGCGCCGATGCCGCTGATCGCGCCCGCGGTTCGCAGCTCGTCGAGTGCGCGGAACCCCCCGTCCCGCAACTGGGCGAAGTGCGACTCGAGCGATTCCCTGCCCCCGTGCATCACCGCGTCCAGGTCGTGGATTAGGAGGAGGTCGACCTGCTCCATGCCCAGACGACGCAAGCTGTCCTCGTAGGATCGCATCACGCCGTCGTAGGAGTAGTCAAAACGGTACTCGAACGGCAGCGCGCCGACAGTCCCTGGATCGGACAGCGGACCATCCGCCGGAAACAACACACGCCCCACCTTCGTCGACAAGACGAAACTGTCGCGTGGCTGGTCGCGGAGGAACTCCCCGAACCGCTGCTCGCTGAGCCCCCGACCGTAGAACGGGGCTGTGTCGAAGTAGCGCAACCCGGAGTCGTACGCGGCTTCCAGCGTCCGTCGCGCGTCCGCGTCCGACACCGTCGCGAACATGCTGCCGAGTTGCGACCCTCCGCATCCCAGTTGCGTGACCGAGACCCTGGTCTCGCCGACGAGTCGTTTCCGCAGCGGCTCCATGCGAGATGACCTTACCCGTTGTCAGGGTCATCCCGGAGAGCGCGTTTGTGCCCGATCGAAGCTCTTGGCGCTTGCGGGATGGAACGTGTCCGGCGAGATTGGTCGTGCTCCCACCACACTCGACGCCTGGAGCAGGCATGCAACTCACCGCGATGCGCGTTTCATTGACCGCGATCCAGTTGCGGCTGCGCAACGACATCGTCACGCTCGCCTTGACGCCCTACGAGATCCGGTCCGAGGGCTTCACATTCTTGATGCCACGAAACGTCAAGAGCACGTTGATCGTGCACGCCGACCGCGACTGGAAAGCGATGCTCGTGATCTCCAGTTCGATCAAGCGCAGCGAGAGTCCGGGATTCCTGAGTCTCGGCATCGGGTTCACGGAGTGATTCCCTGACGCCGAATCACCCTCGACGTCGCAACCGCCGTGCTCATAGGTTCATTCTGACGGGCGTCGTTCTTTTGTCCCCTGGAACGGGTCGCGTCGCAACTGAAGGTGTGCTGCGGTATCGTGTGGCACTCTTCTCCGAGTCGCGATCGCAGGGAACCCAAATGAGAGCCCGAATTCTCCTGATCAGTCTTTGTCTCCTCGCCCCGCAGGCCTCCGCACAGATCGTGATGAAGTGTGCCGGAGATGGCGGCGCGGTTCCCGGCAACAGCACTCTGCAACTCCAGGGCACGCCGAACACGCCGTTCCTTCTGTTGTTCTCCCAGAGCGAGCGGGTGCACACGCCGCTCCCCGGTCTCACTCTGGCAATTGACCTGGGGTTCCTGGGGTTCTGTCTCGGCAATCCACTGTTCGTGGGAATGTTCGACTCCGCTGGCAAGGCGAGCACGACCATTCCGGTTCCGAGTATCTCCGGACTGTACGGGGCGCGCATGTCGATGCAGTCCCTCGAAGTGAATCCGATCGGCAACGCGTCCAACCTCGTGCGGTTGACGCTGCAACAGCCCGACACGTTTATCGACTCGCTGTCCTCGTCCGTCGCCCCGATCTTGACGGGTCGAGCGTTCGTGCAGAGCAACGGCAAGGTCCTGTTGCTCGGCGGAACGGGACCGGTAGTGCAGGAGTACGACCCCGCGCTCGAGAAGTTTCGCATCGTAGGCATCGTGCCGTCCGCGAACATCATCGCCACGCAGACCATGCTCAAGGACGGAACGGTTCTGGTCACAGGCGGTATCGGGCTGACCGGGCAACCGGTGAAGGGCGCCTTCCTGTTCGATCCTAGCAACGGTACGGCGACCGTCCTGGCGGGGATGGGCACGGCGCGTGCTGGCCACGCCGCGGCCCTGATGAAGGACGGCAGGGTGCTGATCGTCGGCGGTGCATCGAGTCTCGACTTCTCCGACCTCGTGAAGTTTCTCGCTGGCATCCGGAACTCGAGTGAGTTCTACGACCCCAAGACGAAGACCTTCACGGCTGGACCGGCGTTGCTGGAGGCGAAGATGTTCCACACCGCGACGACGCTGAGTAACGGTGAGGTCCTCGTCGCGGGCGGCCTGTCGATCGTGCCGGTTCTGAACATTCCAATCGTCTCGCCGACGGCGCAGGCGTACACACCCCTCCTCAATCTGTTCGGGTTCCCACGACTGATGGCGCCGCGGATGCTGCACAGCGCGACGGCGCTCGCCAACGGCAAGGCCCTGATTGCCGGCGGCCTGACGATCGACTTCATCAAGTTCCTGCAGACGCAGAACATCGCGGATCTCACGCTCGGCTCGGTGGCGGACGTGGTCACGTATTCGGGCGGCCTCTTCGGAGGATTTTCCAAGTCCTATCCGCTGAGCAAGGGTCGCATGCTCCCCTCCGTCGCACCTCTGGGCAGCAAGGGTGCGTTGATCGCGGGGGGCTTCCTCCTCGATCTGTCCGCGAACACGTTCCAGTTCCAGGCGCTGAAGGAGGCCGACGTGTTCACCGGTTCCAGCATCAGCGCGGCGGGTTCGATGAAGAACGCCCGCATCGGCGGAGTCGCCGTGACGTTGCCCGATGGGACCGTGCTGGTCACCGGCGGCGGCAGTCTGGCGGGCGAAATCTACCAGCCGAAGTAGGTGGGTTCGACCGCTCAGGCCATCGGCATCGATATCGGGGGTACCGAGATCGGAATCGCTCTCGTCGGCGACGACGGGACCGTTCGTGCCCGGTCCACGATTCCAACGGAATCAGATCGTGGGTTTCCGTACTCGTGCGCCCGCATCGAGAACTCGATCCGCGAGATGCGCGACGCCAATCCCGGTGGGTTGGCGGGTATCGGCATCGGGTGCGCCGGGCCGGTGAGTCCCGAACGCGGCACAGTCGACAACATGTTCAGTCTCGCCGCGTGGAAGGGTACCGACATCGTCTCCCCGTTGCGCGAGGCGTTCGATGTGCCGGTCCGTCTGGAGAACGACGCGGACGCGGCGGCGTTCGGGGAATGGCATGCGGGTGCGGGGGGGGCGGACGGGCGAAGACTGTTGATGCTCACTCTCGGCACCGGTATCGGGGGTGGAGTCGTCGTGGAGGGCTCGATCTACCGTGGCGCCTGCGGTGAGCACCCAGAGATCGGTCACGTCTTCGTCGACCCCGAGGGTCCGCTGTGTTTCTGTGGCATCCGCGGATGCCTGGAGATCATGTCCTCCGGCACCGCGGTCGGGAGGCTGGGCGAGGCGCAGGAGATCGGCGACAGCCGCGCGGTCTTCGCGGCAGCGGCAAAGGGCGACCCGAAGGCGCAGCGCATCGTCGATGGCGCTACGAACGCCATGGCGGTCGCTGCGTGGACGCTCTCGCACACGTTCATGGCGGAGCGGATCATGCTCGGTGGCGGGATTGCGGAGGAGCATTTCGACCTCTTCGCGAGGCCGATGCGGGAGCATCTCGCGCCTGCGACGCTGATTCCCCGGGACGGAATCGAGATCGTCAAGGCCTCGCTCGGCAACGACGCCGGGGTTGTGGGGGCTGCGATGCTCCTGTTGCGGCCTAACTGATGGCGGCCGGTGTATCATCGGGGCCGTGGCGCGTAACCTCGACCACGACGTCCCCTGTCCCCACTCGTCATTCGGAGGCCCATACGCATGTTCGCTCGTTTAGCCATGGGAGCGTTGCTCCTAGCCCTGTTCGCCAGTTCGGTTACGGCCCAAAGAAAGGACCTCTACGACCTGGATACCGTCCGCGAGATCCGTCTCTACTTCAAGCAGTCGAACTACTGGACGCTGTTGCAGAACAACTACGCGTCGAAGACCAATATGGAGGCGGACATGAAAGTCGACGGCGTGACCTACCCGCGCATCGGCATTCGCTTCCGTGGGAACACGTCGTACCGCCGGCTGCCCGCCGGGTCCCAAAAGGCCGGGTTCAACATCGAAACCGACTTCTACATCCCAGGTCAGGACCTCTACGGCTACGAGCACATGAACTTGAACAACGGGTTCCACGACCCGACGTTCACGCGAGAGGTGATCACGTACCAGCTCGCTCGGAAGTACATGTGCGCGCCGAAGGCGAACTTCGTCAAGGTTTACCTCAACGACGCCTACTGGGGCATCTACATCAACGTCCAGCAGCCGAACTCGGACATGATGAAGGAGTGGTTCCGGTCCAGCGACGGCAATCGCTACCGCGGGTTCCCCTCGGGCGGGTCCGGTGGCTTCAACAACTCCGCCTACAACTATCTCGGCAACGTCGCCTCGGGCTACAAGATTGGATGGGAGTTCAAGAAGGGCGACGGCACGGATCTGATGAACATGATCACGGTCCTCACGCAGACGCCGAGCAGCGGGTTGCTGGCCGCGCTACCCAAGGTGTGGAGCATCGACCAGAGCTACTGGTACTGCGCGCTGATGAACGGGCTCGCGCACACCGATAGCTACATCGGCACTGGCAAGGATCACATGAACTATCACGATCCGGTGCACGACCTCTTCCTCATGTATCCGTTCGACGTGAACGAAGCGATCGGCGGTCAAGGCGGAAGAGCGACCCTCTCGCCCTACTCCAACACGACGAACTCCTTGCGGCCTGTCCTGTCGCGGACGCTGCCGCTGGGTGATCTGCGCCAACGATACGATGCCCACTACCGCACGATTCTCAACGAGACTCTCAACTGGACGGTCATCGGTGGGTTGGTGACGAAGTACCAGGCGATGATCGCCAAGGACGTCGCCGCGGACACGAAGAAGATCTACCCGACGTCGGCGTTCACCAGCAACGTGACGCAAAACTACGGTTCCGGACGCAACGCCATCCTCGGCCTGAAGCCGCTCGTAGAGTCGCGTGAGAAGTACCTGAAGACCTTCGGCTCACTGACAGCCACACAAGCGAAGCTGAGTAACCTCACGCGGTCGCCCAACGATCCGAAGCCCACGGAAACCGTGACCATCACGGTCAAGGAGACGGGCGCGAACAGGGTCGCCCTCTACTACCGCGTGATCGGTCCGTTCATCGAGACCCCGATGTATGACGACGGCAATCACGGTGATGGCTCCGCCAACGACGGCACCTGGGGCGCGTTCATCGCCGCCCAGTCGGCTGGCAAGAGAGTCGACTATTACGTCGGCGCCAAGACTACGGTTGGTGTGATGAACTTCCTGCCCGTCAACGCCGAGTTCCAGTCGCCCTACTACTGGGTCCAGCATCCCACGGGCACCTCGCCGATCGTGATCAACGAAGCGCTGGCGAAGAACGACACCGTCATCAAGGACAACAACGGCGACTACGACGACTGCATCGAGCTCTACAACAGCTCGAACGCGACGGTTCAGGTCTCGGGGATGTACTTGACCGACAAGTACGACGATCCGACGAAGTGGATGATTCCGACCAATCAGTACATCGCAGCTGGCGGGAACCTGCTGATCTGGTGTGACGAAGAAGGGACCCAGGGTCCTCTCCACGCGAACTTCAAGCTCAGCAGCCTCGGCGAGCTGGTCCTGTTGTTCGACAAGGACGGCAAGACCCTCGTCGGTAGTCTCCAGTTCGGAGTGCAGGCCAACGACATCTCGACGGGTCGCCTCTACGACAAGCTCGCCACTCCGCATGTGACGTTCATGAAGCCGAGCATGAGCGCTCTGAACTATACCAGCCTGGGCGGCACGCGGACTTACTCCGCGCTCGACTCCACCGCGCACTCGATGTCGATGAATCTGGGCGGGATTCCGAAGGTTGGCACCGTCGCATCCATCGACGTGACTGGTGGGCCGGCAGGCGCCCCCTGCCTCGTGATCGCGTCTGTAGGAGGCGCGTATCTCCCGTTCATCGACGGCGTCGTCCTGTTGACGGCCGGTGCTCCGGTGCAGTTCATGCTGGCGACCAACTCGTCGGGCAACGCGAGCGTGTCCGGCACGGTGCCCAACACGCCTGGCCTGCCGCCGATCTATTTCCAGGCGCTGAGCGTCTCGGGTGGCAAGCTCGTGGGTTCGAACGCCCTCGAGATCATCATCTACAAGTAGAGGTCATCACGGCTTGGCGCGCGGCGGACTACCTCGCGCGCGTGGATTCCCCTGGGCTCGCCGGATATGATCGTCGGGTCCGGGAGGGAATCCCAACCAGACGAAGCCTGACCATGACCATACGACTCGGCGACATAGCCCCCGATTTCTCCCAAGAATCCACCGCCGGTACGATCAACTTCCACGAGTGGAGCGGTGACAGCTGGTGCATCTTGTTCTCGCACCCGAAGGACTTTACGCCGGTTTGCACGACCGAACTCGGTTTCGTCAGCAAGCTGAAGAGCGAGTTCGAGTCACGCAACTGCAAAGTCATCGGTCTCAGCGTGGATGGTCTGTCGGACCACGAGGGTTGGTCGGCGGACATCGAGGATACGCAAGGCGTAGCGCTCAACTTTCCGCTGATCGCGGACCCCGACCGCACCGTGTCGAATCTCTACGACATGATTCACCCCAACGCCAACGACACCTTGACGGTGCGTTCGGTATTCATCATCGATCCGAACAAGAAGGTTCGATTGATCATCACCTACCCGGCGAGTACGGGCCGCAACTTCGAAGAGGTCCTTCGCGTGCTGGATTCGCTGCAGCTGACGGACAAGCACAAGGTCGCGACTCCAGTGAATTGGAAGAACGGTGACGACGTCATCATCGTGCCGGCGTTGAGCAACGAAGACGCGAAGGAGCGCTTCCCGAACGGCTGGAAGGAACTCAAGCCCTACCTGCGCGTGGTCGCCCAGCCGCAGTAGCTACTCCTCGTCCTCTACTTCTTCGAGCGGTTTTCGATCGGAGAACAATTCCCTCCACACGTGTTCGGCGCACTTGCGGACGTCGTGGTTGATCTCCTGGATTCCGACCGAGACCGCAGCGAACGCCGCGTCCGATTCGATGCGCCGCGCGCTCATCACCATGTAGGACTGGGCCCGCACGTCATCGAACTCCGATCGCGTCAATTCGAGAATCCGAGCCTCTGGAACCTCGGAGGGGACGAAGTTCAGGAGCGCCCGGAGTGCGCCGAGGTTCACGATGGGCTCGGCGTGGGAGAGATTGGCCATGATGGCGGGCTCGATGCGAGGATCGACGTCATCCATGTTTGACGCGTAGTGTCCGAGCGTGTCCATGGCGTGTGCGCGGTCGAGAACCGGCAGCGAGTCGTTCTCGGCGATCGCCAGGAGTCGCGGGATGACTTCCCCGGCGCCGAGCAACCGCCTTTGCAATCCGAGGATCGACCCGACGCGGGTCGCATCGGAGTTCGTGAGGTCCAGCATCTTCGCGGTGGCTTTCGGCGTGTCGAAGAGCCCGAGATTGGCGATGGCGTTCTCGCGGACTTCGACGGTGCCGTCCTCCGTGAGCGGGGCGATCTCGTCGAGAAACGTTGCCTGCTCCTCGACGGTCATCGGATCTCCACCGATCGGGTAGAGAAGCGGGGGGATATTCCGAGCTACCTGCGTTCGCACGGATGCCTCGGTGTCGCGAATGGCCCGGGCGAACAGGTCTCGTGCCATTTGCCGTTGTGACTCCGGCCCGGCACTGGCGAGCGCGGCGCTGACCTTGACGACCTCTTCGCGCATCGTGGGGTCTGGTGAGTCGAGCGAGGGCAGGATCAGGGTGGGCAGCTTCGCGAAGTGCTCGCGCTGTCTGTGGAGTCGGGCGTGACCTACGATTCCACTGAGTGCCGCCAACCGAACGCTGGCGTCCTCGGAGGAGAGGTGGCGCAAATCGGCATCGACGAGCGACCTGTCGTCGACGAGCGGTTCTGCGTTCACCCAGACCACGCGAACATCCGTGTTCAAGAAGTGGCGGATGTCCAGCACGTTCTCTTCGGTAACGCTCGTGGCGACGTCCTCGTGCACGACGAAACCGACACATTGCGTCTTGTGGAAGAAGTAGTCGAGCACGAGGGATTGAGGGAGGAGCTCCTTCTCTGCCAGTTCGAGGGCGACCTCCTCGGGGATGGCGTCCGATTTCGTGGTGAACTGGAAATTGAAACCGAACACCGGATCATGATCCGCGTCGTAGCGGTACGTGAGCACGGCTACGCCGCCCGCGTCGTACTCCTGGAACTGATCCATCGGCACGCGGGTCCCGGCTCGCAGCTCGTCGAGGTAGGCGAACGTCTCGTCGGGGTCGTCGAACTCCTTCAGCGTCTCGGCACAACCCCAGATCTCGACACGCACGGTCGGCATGTCGAGCGCGGTCACGACGATTCTCCCGTGCCCTGATGGCATCGGCGCGTCGACGACCAGGCTTCCGTCTTTGGACCGTGCACACGGTTCGAAGTCCGGGTAGCGATCGAACAGATCGGGGGCGACGAGACTGGAGAATTCGTTGAGAGGTGGGCCTTCCATGCCGGAGAAACTCTAGAGCGTCCAATCCGAAGGTCCAGGAATATGGAAGCCGCGCGGTAACCTAGCAGGCATTCAGCGCACCTCGTCTCCTCCCAACCCCAACAGACCGAAGTCACCATGAACAAACCCCGCAACCGAGTCCTCTGGCTCGTCACGCCGCTCTGTCTCTTCTTCTCTGAAGACGCCCGCTCGCAAGTCAAACTGCCGTCCATCATCGGCGACGGCATGGTTCTACAGCAGGGCATGTCTGTACCCGTATGGGGATGGGACACGGTTGGGCAGACGGTCACGGTGTCCTTCGCCGGTCAAAAGCAATCGGCGGAGGCCGGTCAGGACGGGCGCTGGCAGGTCAAGCTCGAGGCGATGAAGTCGAGCGCGCGGGGCCGCTCGTTGACGGTGTCCGGGTCGAACAAGGTCTCGGTCAAGAATGTCGTCGTCGGTGAGGTGTGGATCTGCTCCGGACAGTCGAACATGGAGTGGCGTCTGGCCAATACCATGAACGGCAAGGAGGAGGTCGCCAACGCGAAGCACTCGCTCATCCGTTTGTTCAACGTCCCGGGGTCACACCGTGAACGCGCGGCCCCAGGACCACTGTAAGGGCGCGTGGGTGGCGTGTGGGCCACAGAGCGCGAAGGGATTCAGCGCGGTTGGGTATTTCTTTGGTCGGCGACTCGCGAAGCAGCTGAAAGTCCCCATCGGACTGGTGGGCTCGAACTGGGGCGGCACGCGCATCGAGCCGTGGGTGTCGCTGGACGGTTTCCGCTCGGTTCCCGAACTGAAGGGCCTGGCGGAGAAAGTCGTCAAGCAGGCGGAGGAGAACAGCAAGGTGCGGTCGGGTTCTCCCTCGGCGATCTTCAATGCGATGGTCAACCCGCTCGCGCCGTACGCGATGCGAGGTGGGATCTGGTATCAGGGCGAGTCGAACGGTGGCGAAGGCGAGTCGTACTACCACAAGAAGAAGGTGCTCGTGAACGGCTGGCGCAAGCTCTTCAACCCGGACCTCGCGTTCTACTGGGTGCAGCTCGCGAACTGGCAAAAGCCGAACGCGGCCCCGGCGGGCGGCGGTGGCTGGTCGAAGCTGCGGGAGGCGCAGCGCAAGGCGTTGACAATTTCGCATACCGGCATGGCGGTGATCACTGACATCGGTCAGGCGAACGACATTCACCCCAGGAACAAACAGGACGTCGGCTGGCGCCTGTCACAGTGGGCGCTGCACCAGACCTACGGGAAGAAGAAACTCGTGCCGAGTGGACCGCTCTACAAGGGCCACTCGGTCAAGGCCGATGCGATTCACGTGTCGTTCAACCACGTGGGCAGTGGACTCATGGTCGGAGAGAAGAAGGGACTCGCGCCGACGAAGAACGCGAGGGGCGGGAAGCTCAAGCACTTCGCGATCGCTGGCGCGGACAAGAAGTGGCGCTGGGCCGAAGCGACGATCAAGGGCGGGGAGGTCGTCGTGCGGTGTGCGGACGTGCCGAATCCGGTGGCTGTGAGGTATGGATACGCGATGAACCCGGTGGGCGCGAACCTCTACAACAAGGAAGGGATCCCCGCATCGCCGTTCCGCACCGACGACTGGTAGCCTACGCGCCGTCGAGCGTGAGGCGGAAGTAGCGGTAGTAGATACAGAGCGACGGCGCAAGCGTGCAAAGGTCAGTGGACCGGAGTGGACTTGCGGCGTGAGCGCTTTTCCCACGTCGCCTGCCGAAACCGCCACCCTGCAACTGCCCGGTCGGATACAGGGTGGAGACGACACTGCGTGGACGGAGTTGTACCACGCGCATCACGACGAACTGTTGTTCTACGTGCGCGCGAATCTCGGTGTGCGGCTCCGCGGTGCGCTGGAGAGCGAGGACGTGCTGCAGTCGGTCGCGCTCGACGCGTTCCGCGCGCTGCCAGGGTTCGAGCACCGTGGGACCGATACGGTTCAGAGAGCCGCGGTGTGTTTCCGCCGTATCCCCCATTGCGGGCCTCGTCGAAGACCGATCGTCCCGAGGGTGGTCTACTGCCTGGACTGGGGCGGCCTTTTCAAGGCGGGTTGCCGGATTCGGCGTCCTCCCTTCCTTCCCACTCTTTGGGGGCAAGGTCAATTCTGAGCACCGGATTGACCCTGCCAGTTTCTGCTTATCCCAAGGTGGGGCCGGGAGACGGATTTGCTATACTTACGGTGCGG